>JAEUUR010000466.1 GCA_016787465.1 Saprospiraceae bacterium
CAGTAGGTAGCATAGGTAGCATAGGTAGCACGGGCTTTAGCCCGTCCGTACGAAGCCCTTTAGGGCTGAACAAAAAACAGGACAATGCGTGTAACATCTAATGGGGCGCTCCTTTCATGGAGCGCCTCATTTTGATTTTTAGAAAGACATGCATAACGTTACTCATCTAACCCACAGAAAATCTTTGTCACAAATGCACAGAGCATGAATTATGTAAAAGGGGTGTGCCGGTTTTGATGGAATTTTACCACTGAATAAAACTTGATTTTAATTATAAAGACTATCCACATGTTGAGCCCCTGCACTGTCGTAAACCACAAAAAATTGCCGGTGATTACAGCTTCGTCCCTACGGGACGAATTGCTTTGCCATGTAGTTTGAATGGGTAAAGTATCCGGATAGTCATTTTAATCATTATTTTTGATAATCAATTACTTGGGGTTCCTCATTTTCTCACACTGAAATTACCTGAACAAATGAACAAAACAGTTTTTTACCTGATTTTTGGCCTGGGCGCCTGCCTTTTTTCTACCGGTTTGATGGCGCAGGATCTGAAGTGGTCTGAAAAAATCGGAGGTGCTTTAGATGATGATGCCAAGTATTTGGTGGGTACCGCCGATAACGGTCTCCTTACGTTGGGTACCTTTCAGGATTCCATCGATGCTGACCCGGGGCCCGGGGTGTACCGTTTGCGCAACGTGAATGTGGGCTCGGATGCTACATTTATTCAAAAAACCAATGCAGATGGCCAACTGCTCTGGGCTAAAGCGCTGGTGGGAGAACAAGCGAACCTAACCTCTGTCAGAATTCAAGCGGTTTGTGAAGACGGTGGCGGCAACCTTTTTCTGGGTGGCGTTTTTCGAGGAAAAATTGACTTTGATCCGGGGCCGGCGGTAAAAAATGCAAGTTTTACCAATGTCGAAGGCGGTTTTGTGGTGAAACTCGATGCTGCAGGGAATTTTCTGTGGCTGGCTGAATTTCGCACAACCGTCGCTATTAACGCCTTGACCACCGATGAAACCGGTAACCTGTACCTGGGTGGCGGATTTCGCGGAAGCATAGATGCTGACCCAGGACCCGGAACGGCCTATCTATTTTGGGATGGATCGGTGGACGGCGGCACAGGCAACGATATCTTTTTAATTAAATGGACAAACGATGGTCAGTATCTCTGGAGCAAACGAGCGGGCAGCGGCAGGAATGATACGCTGAGTTCGCTGGCGTTCAGTAAAGAGGGCAACATTCTTGCAACAGGCTTTTTCATGTGGACTGTCGATTTTGATCCGGGACCGATGGAAGCAAAACTTGCAGCTACCAATGATCAACTTCAGGGATATATCTGGCAACTGACGCCGGAGGGCAACTTTGTCTGGGTTAAACAACTTGCTGGCACCCTGGTGTTTTGCCGCGAAATTCGAACTGATTTGAATGGAAACATCATTGTCGCAGGCCATTTCAACGGTTTTATTGACTTTAATCTCGGCGCTGGCGTGGAAAGTGCAAGTGCATCGGGCGGCAACATATTTATGATCAAACTTGATGCTCAAGGCGAGATGCTCTGGTGGCGCAATATCGGCACAGGCTACAATGAAAATGTGATAGCCATGGAACTCGACGAATTGGGCAATATCTTCGTAGTCGGCTCCTCCGACGGTCCAACCGATCTGGAGCCCGGGCCCACAGAATTGCCACTCACCACAACAGGGTCAGGAAACAATGCTTTTGTGGCTAAATACAACTTCCTCGGTCAGGCTGAATGGGCATTTCCTGTACGAGGCCCCAGCTGGGGGAATGCCATTTACGTGACAAAAACAGGTAATATTTATGCCTGCGGTTACTTCAGCAGCAGCATCCAGCTCGGCCCGCAACCAGGTGGTTCCCAATATAATACAACCGGTGGCGATGATGGTTTTGTGTTGAAACTTCGACAAGACTGGCATTTTGCAGGTAATGTTTTTTACGACCAAAACCAGAACAATCAGCGGGATGCCGGAGAGCTGGGGTTGCAAGGATTTGGTTTGGCAGCGCCAAACCATGGTTACTATGCAACAAGCAATCAATTGGGCGATTTCCACTTTTATTACAACCTCCTGGATGATACCGTTCGGATCACTTCGCCGTGGTCTGGTTGGGTGTTGCCTAAAACGTACGCCGTGCCCGATCCTGCACAAACCTTTATGTGGTTCCCGGCACAACATATTGGAGGCGTGCTCGACATCTCCATCACAGCCACTGCCTTGACTGCATTCCGGCCTGGATTCCAGACCGAAGTGGTCTTGCAGGTGAAAAACATCGGCACTTCGCCGGCCTTAAATATTCCGGTGAAATTGCGCCTGGTAACCCCGAATGATCCTTCCAAATTTGGTTACCAGTATGCCGAACCTGCGCCGATGAGCCAGTCTGCTGATTTGTTGGAATGGGCCATCACTTCCATGCTACCCGGAGAGAGCGCCACCATAAAAGTGTATTTTAAACTACAGGGCGTAGCTAATGGAGACCCGGTGGTACTTTCCACCAATGCATTGCTGAATGATGATGTCAATCAGTTTAACAACGGTTACAGGTTCGAGGGGGTGGCGGTTGGTTCCTTTGACCCGAACGACAAGCAGGTGTGGCCGAGGGCCGTGACGCCGGCCATGGTGGATACAACCAATTTGACTTACACCATCCGATTTCAAAATACAGGCACCTATCCAGCTGATTTTGTGGTGATTCGCGACACCTTGCCTGCTTCGCTTGATTTGGCTACCCTAAAAGTGCTGGCTTCCAGTCACCCGTGTTTTTGGCGTATTTACGGCCCCCGCGTGTTGGAATTCCGCTTCGATCCGATTCACCTGCCTGATAGCACCAGCAACGAGCCGGCTAGTCATGGTTTTGTTGTTTTCAGTGCGAAGCCCCATGAAGGGCTTTCATTGGGTGATTCCGTACGAAATCGAGTGGGTATTTATTTCGATTACAATGACCCGGTTATTACCAATTATGCCACGATGCACGTTTTGGAAACGGTTGGCGCGTATGATCCCGCCGGCGTTTTACCGCTCGATTTTCAAATCAACCCCAACCCGGTGGCGTCGAATGGCTTGGTGCGCGTCGAGTTCTCAGAGAGCCTGTCTTCCACCGCAGATATCCGGGTATTGGACATGCAAGGGCGAACGGTACATTCGGTTCAATTGGTAAAAGGTGAACAGCGGTGTGTTTTGCCCAATCTCCCGCCCGGCAGCTACTTCGTGCAGGCGGACGCGGGCGGGCGCACGGGCATGAAACTTTTAATTATCAGGTAGCATGGGCTTTAGCCCAATGTTATTGACTTAAGGAAAATTTTGATGATTTAAATGAATTTAACGATATAAGATTCATTAAATGATTACTAGATTACATGAATACTAGATTTACGAAGGAGATGTAAGATTGTTGATTATCAATCTATTTCATCACAAGCAATAAAAATTTTCCATCAAAAAATCCAAATCAACAATCTAGTATTCATGTAATCTAGTAATCATGTATTGAATCCA
>JAEUUR010000471.1 GCA_016787465.1 Saprospiraceae bacterium
TGAATTTCATGCAAAATCACATTGAATTCGGCGAACCCGGCATCGATGAGGATGGCGCAATAACTACGGAGATAGGCATATACCTGGAACAATTCTTCGGCGGTGAGCCGATTTTCCAAAACAGCCAACATGTCCATCAATTCCCTGAATCCGTTTGGAGACGGCACTTCTGGTTGAAAGAGTTCATGGATTTTTTCCAATATCGTCAGTTCAGGATGTTCCCGCGTGTAGTGTTCCGGAATTTTGAAGGTAAACAAATCACGTTGAATGGTTTCCGAGGGGGTAATCAGGGTTGCTTTTTGTTGCAACTGGTAACGATTGAGCAATTCCAGCTTTTGGGTGTAATAAAATAGGTCCAGGTAGTGTAAAACTTTAGGAATTCCTAAGTCGCCTTTTACACGATTAAAAGAACTTAGCCATTCATGGTTTTCTTTGGCTGTTTGATAACTTTTGAAAAATCCTTCCGTCAGCGAAAGGTCGAGGGCTTCGATTTCCGCCCACGTTTTTTGAAGTTGTTTTTCATAAGGAAATTGGTTTCCGCCTTTACGTTGGTATATGGACCAATCCAGCAGTCGTTGCACCTCGTTTTCTCTTTTGAGGTAAGTTTTGATTTGAAGAAAAACCTGCACCAAACGATTTAATTCGAACATGATTCGGTCCATCCTGCTTTGACTGAATGGCTTGGCCGGGAAAAGCAGTTCGTACACGTTTTCTTTGCTGAATGAGGTAGTGTGCGGTGCATCGAGCGCGGCTATGATGTAATGGAAAAAAGTACGTAATTCATTCACACTGAAGCCCTTTTGAAAATAAGGGCTTAATAAAAACTGATCGAAACCTTCCTTATCCTCAGATGAAAGCGCCCGGATGGATTCTACTACTTTGGAGTCGATCATAGCTGTCGAAAAAATGGGTCAAAAAGTGTTATAGTTTTTAGAGATGCTCCACCGATATCTTTGCAGCATTGCTGTGCAAAAATGTAACAAAAATTGATTATTTTATACTTCGCGCTGTTTGGTTTTGAAAATGGCCTACGGCTAAAGCATTGGTTCCCAGCGCTCAGTATGACAGGTCGTTTATATAACCTCCGCCACGGCAATGAACAAACAGATTTTACCTGAACAAATGATCAAGGATTGATCAAAACGCAAATTTTTATCATGATGAAACCAGTCTACCTTTTTTCACTTTTCATTTTATGTTGCTTCCATGCAAATGCTTCCAATGAACCAACCCTCAAATTTAATTTTCCCCAATATAAGCTGACCTACGAATCCACTTGTACCTTGCCGCCGCCATCCACTTTAAACATCGACGCAGTGGGTTCGGATTGGGTGGATGTGAGTTGGCCTTCTGTTCCCGGGGCCGATCAATATCGTTTGCAGGCGTTTGACGCCATTACGGGCGACGGCTTAGGTTTCCCACTTTTTGTTCCTGGCACTTCCAACAGCGCTACCGTTTCGACAGTGGGCAACAGTGGCACCATTTTCATCCGGATATGGAGCGTTTGCGACAATGGAGAATTCAACTGGTTGAGTTTTTACCAATCTGAAAACGTCGACACAATCATCCTGGATATCGTGACCTCCGGATTCAGCAACTTCCCGGGCAGTTTCGAAAAAGCAGTGGTTGGATTCGGCTATGCACAAGGTCAACCCATCAATTGGAATACGGAAGAAACCAACTTCATTGCTGAATATGTACTTGGGCCCGGCGATACCGTCAGCAGGCGCTTTTCCGTCCATGTGGATGTAAATGAACCAGGGTTAATTTCGCCCGATGTGGTTTATTTTCACACAGGCGACAACCCGAACGAAGAAGGTAATCAGGGGCAACGCATTGTCATACTTCCAGGCGAAAAAAATGGCGCAGGCCAGTTGATCTCTGTTATAATTGGTTTCAGAACGGATACAACCACGCCGGATGAAAATGCAAAAAGAGTAGGTTCTTTGGGCGCCGGGCATCCGTATAACAGCCCATTGATTCCTGGAAAATTGTTCAAGACCACTCAGCATGTAAGTTCCAGGTTCATTTTGTCCAAGGCGATTCCAGTGCCTTTGTTTAACAGTAAACCCTCCGTTTTCGGCAATCAACTCGCCGTTCGGCCCAATCCGTTCCATGAAATGATATCTGTCCAGTTGCCTGAAACCGATGACCCGGATGGGATTTCTCTTCAATTGTTCGATCTGTACGGAAAACGAATGGCCAACTACATCGTACCGGCAGGTCAGGCAGAGATTGGATTAAGCGCCACCCAATTGCCTCCAGGCATTTATTACCTGCGCGTGGAAACAGCGGGCAAGTCGGAAACGATCAAAATCATAAAGGCACAATAACTACTCCATGCGTCATTAAAACAATGTTTCTTCCTTCCTTTTAATCGAAGCCCCGGGGTTTTCTGGAACAGAAAATCCGGGGCTTCGCCATTTTTAAAACCAGCCTGACCGAATTTAAAACAGCCCGATTGCTTTTTGGAGGAGGAACTGATTTTTGGCCGAAAATCAAATTCCACCTACATGAACAAACAATTGAAGTCCTTCGTTTCTGCGGTATGGTTGTACTTTTTCATCATCAGTTCGGTTGTTGCGCAATGGCAGGAAATACCTAAGCCCAACGGCACCCCCGTTTATTCCCTTGAATACGACGGTAGCCGATGGTTTGCCGGTGGCGGCGGCCTTCATGCCCGCTCCTTCGATGCAAAGGCCTGGCAAAAAATTACCTCCATCCCTGGCTCCGGGTATTTTCGAATGAAAAAAGTGGGGCAACGCATGTATTCATCGGAACAATACGAATTTTGGAGTGACTGGCTGGTAAATACCATCCGTTTTTCTGAAGATGGAGGCGATAACTGGTTGGATGTTTCATTGCCCGCTACGATCACCAGGGCGTTTTTTTCAGGCAGCCGAATTTTCGTACAGCAGGAAAACAACAATGCCGCGATGTTCATGTCGACCAACGATGGCCAAACCTGGCAGTCGGTACTTACCATTCCACTTGGTATAGGCGGCAGCGGCTCTGTTTATGATTTGATCGGTTGGAATGGCGAGCTGCGTTGCGTTTCACATGAGGGCGTATATGCTTCAACCAACCAGGGTAGCTCCTGGAACAGGATTGCAGATTGTCCGGAGCCACCGCAGGCCGGCGATTCGGTGAATGTGGAAGGATCAGCCCGCTTGTTTTTATTCAACCAACGGTTGTTTTTGACAGGCCCATTTTCCAACGTACACTACTCCGACAATGGTGGCCTGCAATGGCACCTGATACCTTCGCTGCAAGGGGTCAGAGATATGGTGGCGCACAATGGCGCGTTGTTTGCCACAGGGCCGAATGCCGGATTAAAACGTTCAGACGACAATGGATTGACCTGGACAACGGTTGCTGCGCCAGATGATGCAGGGTATGCCTTGGAATCTGATGGAAGCCAATTGCTGTTGAGTGGCGGAAGCGGGATATTCCGATCTCCGGATGCCGGGGTTTCCTGGTTTTCAAGTCATGGCTTGTTACAAGAAGGGAATGGATCCCCGGTTTGGCAAATGGTTCAATTTGATGGAAAATACATTCTGAAGCAAAATAAGAATATTTTTGAAACAGCCGATCAGGGTCAAACCTGGAAATTTCTATTTCAGGCAGGGCAAATCAGTCGAATTTGTGTGGATGGCGACGCGTGTTTTATTTACCCCTATTTCAAAACCCTCGGTGGCAGCTTTCAGTCGGTTCCACTACCGGTACCCATTTCGATCGATCAATATTTTACCGCCGCTGGCGATGGAAAGTTGTTTGCATATTACCTGCAAACCGGCGAGGTATGGCGGTCGTTGAATGATGGCGCCTCCTGGCAAAATATGGGTGTTTCCACCTCCAATTACCCTTACGGAATTAGCTACTACAATGGAAGTTTATTTGTTGCTTCCTATCCGGATGTGTTGCGTTCCCAAAACGATGGGCAAACCTGGCAAACGGCTCATCAAGGTTTAGGCAACCTCGACAACAGCAAATACCTGTATAACGCGGGAAACCAACTTTATTTATCCCTTTCTTCAACAGTGTACAGGTTTGACGGAACTGCCTGGGTACTGTTTTACAACAACCTTTCACATATTGGCGCCTGGAATAATCGGGTGTTCGGGTACCGCTCAGGGTTGGTCGTTTCTGCCGATAACGGGCAAACCTGGAACAACATCGGAGGTTCCAACCCAGGCCTGGATTTTAATTCCTTAAGTATTGTTGACAACAAACTTTGCTGCTCCGGCTTTCGTTTGGGCGGGTTTGACACCCAGGTGATCTGGACGCTCGACCTGAATGGCTTCAACGCAGGGGTTTGGTCGGGCCGCTTGTTCCTGGATACCAAC
>JAEUUR010000207.1 GCA_016787465.1 Saprospiraceae bacterium
GTGCCACGCCCCGACTGGCGCCCGCAGACGCATTTCGAGACCCGCGGCCAGAAGCTCGGCCATGGGGTGTGGGATCTTCTGTACGACAAGCGGTGATTGGTGATTGGTGATTGGTGATTGGTGATTGGTGATTGGTGATTGGTCAATAAAAATTAGCGAGTATTTTGTTTATAAAAAATTGAAAATCAACATTTTAAAAAAAAACACCAGTCACCAGTCACTAATCACTTTCCTCCTCCCCATGTTGGGCTTTTTTGAGGTATTTAATATAACCATTGATTAATTTGCTGCAAGAATCAATTTTAACTTTAAACGTTTTCAAAACTCCTGCTGTGATATATCCTTCATCGAAAGCTGTGATCAGATGTTCCAGCGTTTCTTCCATGGATCCTCTTGCTTTCCTGCAAAAGGATATGTTTTCCTTGTGATAGAACCGGCCGTGGCCTTCTGCAATGTTGGCAGTTATACTTCGCGAAGAACGAAGTATCTGGTCCATGAGACGAAACTTTTCTTCAGTCGGGAAATCCGATTTAACCAATCCAGATATAGCGATTCTCAATTGCCTGCATTCCTTGTAAACATCCAGATCTGTAAACGACCTATGAATCATTTCATTTCTTTTTATTTTATCACAAATGGTGATTAGTGACTGGTGACTGGTGATTGGTGATTAGTGACTGGTGATTAGTGACTGGTGATTGGTGTTTTTTTTAAAATGTTGATTTTCAATTTTTTATAAACAAAATACTCGCTAATCTTTATTGACCAATCACCAGTCACCAGTCACCAATCACCAATCACCAGTCACCAATCACCAGTCACCAAATCAATGCGCTTCCAACCAGGTTTCACCTGTTCCGATTTCTACCAGAATAGGGACTTTCAGGTTGGGAAGGGCAGTGGTCATTTTTTCAAAAATAATTGGTTTGAGCTGCTCCAATTCATCTTTTCTGACATCAAACACCAATTCGTCGTGTACCTGCAGGATCATTTGGGATTTAAAACCGCCGTTTTGCATGGCTTCACGTATATTGATCATGGCTACCTTGATGAGGTCGGCGGCAGAACCCTGAATGGGGGTATTGATGGCCACCCTTTCGCTCATGGAACGCATCATTCCGTTGGCAGAATTGATATCGCGCAAATACCTGCGACGGCCGAGCATGGTTTCTACATAACCGTGGGTTCTGGCGCTTTCTACGATGCTGGTCATGTAATGTTTTAATCCGGCGTATTGTTTGAAATAGTTTTCAATCAGTTCTTTTGCTTCAGTGCGTTTAATACCTAGTTGCTGGCTCAGGTTACTTGCTCCCGCGCCGTATATGATGCTGAAATTGACGGTTTTCGCTGCCCGGCGTTGTTCGGAAGTTACCTGATCTAGCGGTACTCCGTACACACGGGCCGCTGTTGCCGTGTGGATATCCAGTCCTTTTTGAAAAGCTTCCTGCATGGCTTCATCGCCGCTGATTTCTGCAATTAAACGGAGTTCAATTTGGGAATAGTCGGCCGACAATAACATGTGGTCTTTATCTCTGGGAATGAAAGCTTCGCGCACTTTTCTGCCTTCAGCGGTTCGTACCGGAATGTTCTGCAGATTTGGATTTTGGCTGCTCAGTCGGCCGGATGCCACCAAAGCCTGGTTGAAAGAAGAATGCACGCGGCCGGTTCTTGGGTTGATCATGTTGGGAAGCGCATCGACGTAGGTCGATTTGAGCTTCATCAGGGCGCGGTGATTGAGAATATCATTACAGATTGGATGATTAACTGCCAGTTCAGATAAAATTTCTTCATCTGTTGAATACTGTCCGGATTTCATTTTTTTGCCCGGGTAGGGCAATTGAAGTTTTTCGAACAGCGCTTCACCTACTTGTTTAGGGCTTGCAATGTTGAAATTAAAACCCGCTTCTGCAAGAATTTTTTCTTCCAATGCGACGATCTGAACGGCGAGTTCAGCAGAATAGGATTTCAGAAAATCGGGGTCGATGCGCACGCCGGCGTGTTCGATATCGGCGAGTACCTTGACGAGCGGTGTTTCTACAAGGTTAAACAATTTCAAGAGGTGTTTGCCGCTTGATTCAAGTTTAGGCGCCAATGCATCGCGCAATTGTAGGGTAATATCGGCATCTTCTGCGGCATATTCTGTGATTTTATCGAGCGGAACATCGCGCATGGAACCTTGTTTGCCGCCTTTGGCACCAATGAGCTCTTCGATTTTGACCGGTGCATAGCTGAGCAAAGTTTCAGCCATGTAGTTCATGTTGTGCCGGAGTTCGGGCTCAAGAAGGTAATGTGCCAACATCGTATCCCAATACGGGCCACGCAATTCGCAGTCGTAGTTTTTCAGGACAATTGCGTCGTATTTAATGTTTTGGCCCACTTTTTCAATGTTTTCATCTTCGAAAAGGCTCCTGAATTCTTCAACAATTTTTTGAGCTTCCTTGCGGTCGGCGGGGATGGGGACGTACCAGGCCTCATGGGGTTTTACGCTGAAAGAGAACCCAACCAGGTCAGCTTGTGTGGCATCAACTGAGGTAGTTTCAGAATCATAGGAGAAAGCTCGTTTGGATGCGAGCATGGCAATAAGTTCGGCGCGTTTTTCAGGAGTATCGGCGAGGTGGTACGTATGGTTAACGGTATGAATATTATGTGCCGCTCGGGTGTGTTCGGAAGGCGTAGGTAACGGCGACTCCACCTTTTGAGCCTGCATTTCTGCATCGCCGAACAAGCTGCCTTGTTCGCCTCCTGCCTGGCTGTTTTTGGGGGAGGATTTGTTGCCGGATACCTGTTTTCCGGAGGCGGCGTCTTGTGTGGCGGCGCTTTGTCCGGCAAGCGGACTTCGCAAAATGGCATCTGCCAGGCTTTTGAATTCGAGCTCCTTAAATAATTCGATGAGCTCGGCACGGTTAAACGGTTCGATCTCGAATTGTTTTTCATCGAATTGAATGGGGGCATTCAGATCGATGGTGGCAAGCCATTTTGAAATAATTGCCTTGTCAGCATGGTTTTGCACAATCTCCTGCTGTTTGCCTTTGAGTTTGTCGGCATTGGCAAGCAGGTTTTCGACGGTATCGAATTCGTCCAGGAGTTTGGCGGCGGTTTTTTCTCCAATACCCGGAAGCCCGGGTATGTTGTCGACCGAATCACCCATTAGTGCGAGCATGTCAATTACTTGCTCAACGCGGCGGATGCCCCAACGTTCGCAAACTTCTTTGGGGCCCTGGATTTCAACTTCATTGCCGGCACGGCCCGGTTTGTAAAGCATGATATGGTCGCTCACCAATTGACCGTAGTCTTTATCGGGCGTAACCATATACGTGCTGTAACCTTCTTTTTCGGCTTGTTTGGCCAATGTGCCGATTACGTCGTCTGCTTCATAATTGGGAATAATAATAACGGGTATATTCATGGCCCTTACGATACGATCTACCCATGGAATGCCGAAGGTGATATCTTCAGGTTGCGCCTCCCTGTTTGCTTTGTAAGCTTCGAATTTTTCATGTCGGAAAGTGCCGCCTTTGGGGTCGAAAACAACGGCCAGGTGGGTCGGTTTTTCATTTTGAATGACATCCCATAAAAAACGCATAAAACCCTGAATGGCAGACACATTCCAACCCTTTGAGTTGATAAGCGGCCGGGTAATAAATGCAAAATGTGCGCGGTAGATTAATGCGTGGCCGTCAAGCAGGAATAGTTTTTTATTTGTCATTGCTGTTATTTTATCTTAAATTGGCATAAAGGGATGCAAATAAAACACTTTTTGTTTTAAAATCACCCTTGTTGTCTTGCTTTTTATTCAGCGAATAGAAAGGTAGGTTGTTGCT
>JAEUUR010000488.1 GCA_016787465.1 Saprospiraceae bacterium
ATTGGGCAATTTACCCACGGCTTTGACTTTTTTTGAAGAATACAACAGGCTGGAAAAAGAACTGCACGAAGCCTATCCGCAAAATGTGGATTTCAAAAACGGTTTGGCGACTTCGTACTCCAAACTCGGCGAGACGCACACCGCTTTGGGAAATTTGCCCAAGGCTTTAGATTCCTACGGAATGACAAACCAGATGATGAAAGAACTGTACGAAGCCTATCCAGGAGTAAATGTGTCTTTCAAAAACGGTTTGGCGATTTCGTACTCCAAACTCGGCTCGACCCACACCGCTTTGGGTAATTTACCCACGGCTTTGACTTTTTTTGAAGAATACAACAGGCTGGAAAAAGAACTGCACGAAGCCTATCCGCAAAATGTGGATTTCAAAAACGGCTTGGCAATTTCGTACTACAACCTCGGCAAGACGCACACCGCTTTGGGAAATTTGTCGAAGGCTTTGACTTTTTTTGAAAAAGACATCGAACTGTCGAAAGAACTGCACGAAGCCTATCCGCAAAATGTGTCTTTCAAAAGCGGTTTGGCGATTTCGTACGAAGAACTCGGCTCGACGCACACCGCTTTGGGAAATTTGTCGAAGGCTTTGACTTTTTTTGAAGAATACAACAGGCTGGAAAAAGAACTGCACGAAGCCTATCCGCAAAATGTGGATTTCAAAAACGGCTTGGCAATTTCGTACGAAAAACTCGGCGAGACGCACACCGCTTTGGGAAATTTGCCGAAGGCTTTGACTTTTTTTGAAGATGAAACCAAGTTGTTTGAAGAACTGCACGAAGCCTATCCGCAAAATGTGGATTTCAAAAACGGCTTGGCAATTTCGTACTACAAGTTGGGCGCGTTCAGCCGCGACCAATTGAAGGATTTGGCAAGAGCCAAAAGCTATTTTCAGCAGGCAGAGCAATTGTGGGTTGAGTTGGTTCGAGATGCGCCCGACTACGAACAATTTAAACGATTTTTAGACATTTTGAGAAGGGAAATGGCTGCGTTGTACCACGCCACCGACCCCATCTATCAACGCATACAAAACGAACCCGACACCCTCGCTAAATACCAACTCTACACCGAACTCTGCGACTCCCTGCGCCGCCGCGCCGCACACGACCCGGTTCAAAAACCAGCCTTCGCCGATGCACTCAACAACCGTGCATGGACGGGTTTTTTCCTGAAAAAATTTGCAGCCATCGAAGACGACATCCGCGAAGGGCTTGCGCTGGACACTGAAAACAAGTTTTTGCGGAGCAATCTCGCCCCAGCGCTGCTCCTGCAAGGCAAAACAGCGGAAGCCCACGCCGAGTACGAAAAATGGAAAGACATGGCTTTTCTCCCGCCCAACTACCCCACCTACCGCGAGGCTTTTTTGGATGACCTGAACGCTTTCGAGGCAGCAGGCATTATCCCGCCGGAGAGAAAAGCGGACGTGGCGGCAGCGCGGGGCTTGCTGAAACGATAATCGGGCATGATTTTTACACCTCATTGTGAATCAAGGCGTTAATCGTCAATCGAAAAAATCGAATAATTCTAAAATCGTATTTACGTCTTGATTTTTCGATTGAACTTTATTTCCCGGACGATGTGGACACGGACGAAAACCTGCCCGAAACCGCCCGTTTCTGTGTTTTTCCCAACCCTACGGATGGTGTTTTGACGGTGGAAAATTTCGCCATTCAATTTGAATTAAAAGAACAAGAAGTTCTGGCAGCAATGAAAAAAACAAAATCACCCATAATGAAACACATTGATAGAATTGCCGACCCTGATTTTTTCAACATGGTCGAAGACATCAAACAGATGATTAAAACGGCCCAGTACCGGGCTTTGCAAACTGTCAATCAGGAGCAAATCGCGCTATATTGGAACATCAGCAAGACCATCGTTGAGCGACAACAGGCACACGGTTGAGGCAAAAGCGTCGTCGAACGGCTTGCCGAGGAATTGCAACATGTATTCCCAAATACCAAGGGCTACTCTGCTCAAAACCTTTGGTATATGCGCCAACTTTTTGTTGAATACCATGAAAGCGAACTTCTCCAACCGCTGGTTGGAGAAATTAGTTGGGCGAAGCACCTCCTCATTTTGGCAAAGTGCAAAGACGAACACCAACGATTTTTCTACATCAAAATGACTGCCCGGCATCACTGGTCAAAAACTGCTTTGACCAATGCCATCGCTGGCAGATTGTGGGAAAACACGCTGCTCAACCAGCACAACTTTGAAGAAACGCTGCCCTCCATACAGGTCGAAGATGCCACTTCGGTCATTCGGGACGAATACACCTTTGGCTTCCTCCATCTTTCCGAGCCATACACCGAAGCGCAATTGGAGCAGGCACTTTTGAGCAATATCCGGGACTTTTTGGCATCCATGGGCGGCGATTTTACCTTTGTTGGCAATCAAGTCGGGGTGACTGTGGACGGCAAACATTTCGAAATTGACTTGCTCCTTTACCACCGAACGCTTCAATGTTTGGTGGCGATTGACCTGAAAATTGACGAATTCCAACCGGAATTTGCCGGAAAAATGAATTTCTACTTGAGCGCCTTGAACCACAACTACCGAAAACCGCACGAACAACCCAGCATTGGCATTATCATTTGCAAAAGCAAATCCCGGACGGTCGTGGAATTTGCCTTGCAAGATGTCAACAAGGCCATTGGCGTTGCCACCTACACTTTGACCGAATCTTTGCCGAAGGAATTATCGCAGTTTTTCCCTTCCTCACAGGAATTGGCAGAGCGGGTGGAGGCGTTAACGAAGAATTTGAATGACAAGCGGGTAAATAAATCGTAAAGCGAAACTTCAATTTTCAAATTCAAAATCTGATTTTTTTATATCTGAATTATAGTCAACGCAGAGTGGTTTTGAATATGACTTGTCATACTGAGCGCTGTTAATCAACGCTTTAGCCGAAGGCTGTTTTCATAACCAAACAGCGCGAAGTATAGCATTGAAGTTGATCGGCGAAAACAAAGACAAGTGCTAAGCTTAACTTCGTATCCGCCACAATGAGGAAGTCCAGGTTACTCAAGCTGCTTAACCAACCACTCCCGTTCCGCCAGCGGGTTGGTTTTTGAAACGGTTTCCAGGAGTTTTTCACGCTGGGCTTTGGAGTAAATATTGGTGTGCAGCAGTTTTTTCATCATGCTGATCATGTTTTTGAAAGCAGCTTTCCGGGCCGGGTCGAGCGCTTCTTTCCGTTGCAAATAGGTACGCATACTTTCCAGCAGCGATTCAAACGCGTCGAACTCGTCTTTTTCGTAATAAATTTTCAACAACATGGTTTTGGCAATGATGTTGAACAGCATGTCGTCGTATTCGAATTGGGTGAGCAGATCCTGCGCTTTGTCGTAAAGGCCCTTTTCAAAATAGACACGAGAAAGGTTAAAATTTGCAATGCTGTTCCGTTCTTTCTCATCCAGGTACTTTTGAAATTCGTGAATAAACTTTTCAGCCCATTCGAATTCGTTGTTCCGCAAGGCAGCACCCACCGCATTGCCAAACGTATAACGTGAAATGGTGTCGTTTTCCAACAAAATATGCGATTCTAACCCCTGGCGATACAACACAAATGCCCGCCTTGCAAAATCCTGTCGCCCTTGGTTAATTTTGGAAACGCAGTAGTTCAATGCTGCCAAGTATAAAGTACGGACTTCTGAATGCAGAAATCTGTCGCTTTCATGGTGGATTAAGTACTCCAATTGATCAAAATACGACTCCTCTGTCGGGTTAGTTAATGCCCGGTACGTGAAATAATAAACTGCAATGGAAGGTTCTTCCAACAGCTTTTTTTCTTCAACATACTTCAAAGCCTGATCCAGCAGCCCGTGGTCATATTTGATTTTCTGGAAAATACGATGGTGAGCCAACATGTCTTTGCTAAAGCGCAACCGTTCTTCCAAAAACCATTTTTCTAAAGCATCAGCAGTTTCTTGTAAATTTACCGGCGCATTTTGGGTAATACCCATCCGGTATTCATATTCTTCCTGCGCCAAAAAAAAGTTGTTTAACAAATACCAGTCATTTCTGAGCGGTTGGCTTTCCAGTATTTCCCTTGACAAACGGTGCGATTGTTTGAATGCTTTTTCGAACTTTCGCTTTCTGTAAATCCTGGTGAGGTTAATTTGGTAAGTTACCCTGTCGTTCATATATTCCGTAAAAAACAAATACTCTTCCAACGCCTTTAATAAAAAGTACATCACCTGCCTCATGTAAGCATCGTCGTATGGCTGAGCAGGATAAATAGACTTCCAGGCAACTTCTTTTTCAAAAACGGCCTCCGTTTTTTTATCAAGCTTGGTCAGGTGTTCAAATAATCCAATCACATCTTGCCGAAGGTTATGGGCCGGTGAGCGCAACCATTTGTTGATCTCCCGGATTTCCTTTTTATTCAAACCGCTCACAATTTCGGCCAAAACACTTTTTTGCATTTCTATAAAATTTGATGTGTTCAACAAACTAAGCGATAAACACTCAATAAAATTGCTTATTTTTGGGCAAATTTTCAAATTTAATTTCAATATTCCTTTAATCACCTGAAATATTTCACATTTATGTCAACAAATTTTATTCAACAAATGCGAATTTTTGTCTTTAAGTTGCAAAAATTCTACCCTCACTTTTGTATCATCAAAGGGAGCTATCAACCCAAATTAATCCCAGCACTCATGCAAAAGCATCTACACATACTCTTGTTCTTGCTCGTTGCTCTGGTTCGACTCGACGCCCAGGGCTGGGAACATATTTATGGCGGCAGTGGACAAGATGCGGCTAAGGCAATTGCTGCGACTCCTGATGGCGGATACATCGTAACCGGCTACTACAACGGCAACACCTACATTTACCTTTTCAAAATTGATTCCGACGGCAACCTGCAATGGAGCAAAACTTTTGCCCAAGGAGCTTCCCGTTGGGAAGGTTCCGGCATCGTTGTTACGCCAGACAATGGTTATGTCATTACAGGTTACATTGACACCGACGGACCGGCTGGCCCCCTGAAAAGAGACATATACCTATTAAAAACCGATGCATTTGGCAACAAGCTATGGGACAAAACCTTCGGCAGCAACCTCGATGACGAAGGATTGGCGATTAAACAACAAGCCGATGGTTGTTTTGTCGTTACCGGCGTTCAAAACTTCCCGAACGATAAGGAAAATGTCTTTGTCCTGAAAACCGATCCGCAAGGCAATACGCTGTGGTACAACAACTACGGAACTCCCCAATACAAGAAAAAAGGTTTTGCTGTTACCATTTCCCCGAACAACGATATCATAGTTGCAGGTGAATTTGAAAGTACGGTCATCTCTGACAAACAAGCTTATGCGCTTAAAGTTGGCCCAAGCGGCAACCTGCTCAAAGAGCAAACTTTCGGCACCACCGAAGATGATCAAATCAAGTCAATTTCGGCAACACCCGATGGCAACTACCTTTTGGGCGGTTTTTCAAACAACGGCCCGGGCGGCTCCGGCTACCTGCTGAAAATAGACCAAAACCTCACCCAGATTTGGGATCACTTTATCCCTGAATTGATCATCAACGCCGTAGCCGTGGAGCAAAGCGGCAAAATGTTGATTACCGGTATCCGCTCCTCTAATGGATTGGATAAACTAAACATCATCAAAGCGGATGCACTGGGCAATATTCTCTGGGATGTCAAATCTTCACATGGCAGCCTTTCCGGCGGCAACGCCATCCTTCTAAACAGAGGCGGCGCCGTGGTTGCTGGTTTCAGCGAATTGACCATTAATTCAAACGGCGAATCGTATGCATATATCGTACGCGCCGATGCGAATGGCAAAATCCTGACAAGCTATATTGAAGCAAACCTGTTCCGGGATTTCAATAACAATTGTGTTAAAGACCTTGATGAGCCCAGCCTCAAAAACTGGATTGTTCGGTTTGAAGGAAATCAGGATACCGTTTATACCGTTTCAAATAACGATGGAAACATCCGGCTTGCCGTAGATACAGGCACTTACAACCTGGTTCTATTCCCTCCAAATTCATATTGGGAAGCATGTTCACCTTTCGTATCTGTTACTGTTCCATCATTTTTTGATACCATTGAAGCATCCCTTCCGGTGCGTGCCAAATTCGATTGCACCAGGAATGAAATAGACATAGCTACACCGATTCTACGCCGTTGTTCCGACAACGTGTACAAAATACGGTATTGCAATTCCGGAACTGTTCCTTCACTCGACACCCGCGTTGGCGTTGTTTTGGATCCGATGCTGGAATATGTGAGCAGTTCCATCCTGCCATTCAATACTTCTGGCGATACCCTGTTTTTTGTACTCGGCACCCTTGCGAATGGCGATTGTGATGAATTCACTGTAACCGCCTTTCTGGATTGCAATAACACCGATTCAGGACAAACCCATTGTGTATCGGCGTTTATCACACCAAATGGTTTTTGTGATACGATTGGATGGGATGGCGTAATCATTGCCGCTCAAGCCTTTTGTGAAAACGATTCCGTCAAGATGGTACTGAGCAACGTAGGCATTGCCGATATGAACTCATACCTTGGTTATGTGATTGCGGAAGATGTGATTATGCTTACACAACCAGGCAGTGCAGATTTTCAATTCAGACTGGATGCCGGCAAAGACTCACTGGTATGGTCGCACCCGGCCAATGGCAGCACCTACCGGATCATTGCTCAACAAAGCCCTACCTACCCAGGTCTCGGCTACCCAACCGCCGCTGTTGAGGGCTGTATCAGCGATACAAGTACCAGTGATATCTCGCTGGGTTTTTATACCATGTTTCCTGAAGACGATGCCGATGCGTTTAAAGAAACCGATTGCCAAGAAAGTAACGAAACCGATTACAATCCCTTACGCCTGAAAAGAGGCCATCCCAAGGGTTATGACGCAGCCCATCATTACGTCAGTCCAGAAACCGATTTGGACTATTTAATCCAATTCAGAAACACGAGCGCTGATACCGTGCGGCAGGTTATTATCCGTGATACCTTGTCTGCCGCACTCGACCCCGCGACTGTGTTCCCCGGCGCATCGAGCCATCCCTACGATTTTACAGTTTATGGGCCGGGAATTGTTCAATTTACCATCCCAAACATCAATTTGCTGCCAGGTGGCGGCGCAGAAAGCGAAGGCTTTGTGAAATTCCGCGTGGCCCAAAAACCGAATCTTCCATGCGAAACCATCATCTTCAACAGCGCCGCCATCTATTTTGACTTCGAAGCGCCAAACATGTCGAGCATGACATTCCACACCGTTTGTCCGTTCGATTCCTTTATCGTCGTCACAAAAACGCGTGATATTTATGTGAGCGGCGTAGAGGTCAAAACCTATCCGAATCCGGCAGTTAATCTCGTTAATTTTGAAATTTCAGGTATCGAGGCGCGATCCTTTGCGCTCCAACTTTATGATATCCAAGGCCGATTAATCCATAATCAATTTTTCGACAGTCCTACTTTCCAATTGTTACGACGCCAACTTCCCGCTGGCGAGTTTATTTACCGGCTTTCCGCCGACGGCACACCGGTAGCTTCAGGGAAATTAATCGTCAGGTAATAACAGAGGCCATTCCACAACCGATTTACAACACAAAAGCCCGGATTTTTCAACGCGAAAAATTCGGGCTTTTTATGTGTTGATGTGTTTTGGTGTTTGTGTGTTTTAGTGTTTAGGTTACAAAAAGGGTTTGTTCACGGAACTGTGTCAAAAATAAAGAACTAGACTTAAATCAGGTCGAGTAGGGTTTTTCCAGTCTGTAAAAAGAACCTTTCAAAGTTCTTTTTGCATGGCTGGCAAAAAACCCGGAGTTGGTTCAACCCGAT
>JAEUUR010000570.1 GCA_016787465.1 Saprospiraceae bacterium
GCCCTGCAAAGCACCGGCATTTTAACCGGCGCGGCGGCATGGCTCGATCGGACAGTCGGCAATCTGACCCTTATTGGCATCATCATCGGTTTTTTATCTGCAATTGTGGATAATGTACCGTTGGTTGCCGCGGCTCAAGGCATGTACACCCTGGAGCAATTTCCAACCGACCATTTTTTCTGGGAATTCCTGGCCTATTGCACCGGCACCGGTGGCAGTGCGTTGATTATTGGCTCTGCCGCCGGCGTCGCTGCAATGGGCATGGAAAAAATTGACTTCTTTTGGTATTTTAAGCGGGTTACGGGTTTAGCTATTGCAGGCTATTTAGCCGGAGCATTAGCTTTTCTTGTTTTTCATCAACTATAAACCCTAATAATTCAATTTCACCAATTTGAAGTCTACCGTTTTAGCTTTTTTGTTGTACTCCGTCACCATCAATGCCTGGCCCTTGGCGGGGAACAGATTGATTTTCGTACCCGATTTCGGTGTGAGATTCACCTTATCAAAATTCAGAGCGCCATCGGAAGTGAGGAACACATTCCCTGCAACGGTTTGTGTTTTTTCGCCTTTTTCCTTGTCGCGATACAGATAGGACACATTGAATGTCAAGGCATCGTTGCTCTGCTGGAGGAATTGATAATCAAACCCGCCTACCCATTTGGTGAAATAGCCCACAAATCCGGCGCCCATCATATCCACACCTGCGGGTAGCGAAACATCACTGCCATCTTTTTCAAAATATTTGATGTTCAATGGTTTGAAGGCATTGTCCATTTCCAGCACCCAAAGGTTACCGATTTTGGCTTTTGCCACCCCAGTGCCGCCACCCAACGCACGCATGGCGATACCACCTGCATCGGCTGCTTTTTTGAATTGCTCAAACACCATGTAGTATTTTCCACCGTTGGTTTTGATCAGCACGTGGGGGTAATTGAGGAATTTGTCTTCGATGCTTTCCTTGCCTTTGGCATCGAACATTTTGGCAATTTCTTTGTCCCATGCATACAATCGTTCAGAGGTTTCTTTTGCAGTGGTGATATCAAAAGTTTTGATGTAAAAACCTTTGCTTTTGTGCACACCGGGTTTGTCGTCTTCATTGTAATACTCGCCCTGGAGTAAAATTTCGTTGCTGCCTGGTTGCAGGATCGTGGATGTGATCGACAGTTGCTGGCCTTTGTTTTCCGCCGAAACATCCACCAATTTTTTGCCCGTTGCAGCATCGAATACCGTCAGGTAATATTCAAACTTCTTGGACAACAGCGTTTTGCGGCGCCAGGTGGTGCCTGAAATATACTGGGTGTTGATGTCGGAAAGGAAGAAGTTTTCAAATCCTTTGGCGTCCTTGGGCGTTTCATAGGCCCACACTTGTTTGAATGTATTGTCGTAGAAATAGAGTTTGAACTGATCGCTGCTTTTACCATATCCCGTGCGAACAAACCCTTTGCCTTCCACGGGCCGGATGCCAAAGAAATAAAACGCTTCATCGGTGTCGCCGCCGAGCATCTGATTCAAAGTAGCAAGCTCCCATTTGTTGGGTTTTTCGGTGGATTTGCTTCCAAGTTCAGTCAAGGTTTTGCTGTAGGATTTGTAAATGTAATTTTTCTTTTCCGGGTTATAAAACATGAGCCCGAGCGCCTCGCCGTTGAATACGCTTTGCAACAAAAACAAATTACGCGGCATGGTTACTTTGATGGTGCTGACTTTATTCAGTTTTTCATCGAGCAGTTCCAGGCCGTAGTTGTCGTTTTTTTCGCTGGCTTTGTCGCGTCGGTAAAAAATGATGTATCCGCCTACTTCTTTTCCGTTCATGATCGGCTTGATACCTTCAGCGGAGAAAAACTTCACGCCGTCGATGGAGTAGTTTTGAGCAGACAATGTACAGGTGAGCAGCATCACGATAAGGATGCTGAAAAATTGGAGTGTTCGCATAAATTGATTCAAGTTGAAAGTGGAGAAGTGAATGGTTAATTGGATTGAAGCAGGTCGGAAAACCTGCCTTTGGGGTAGCTTTTGAGGTATTTTTGTTTTAACTGGTTTACTTTTTCAGTGTTTTCCTTGGCTTTTTGGTACAGATATGCACACATCAGTCCGTATTCATCCTGCTCGTTTTCCTGTGCAAAACAGGATTGTAATTCCAGCATTTCCCGGATGCGCAACTGGTTTAAAAATTTCAACAGTTCATTGTACGGTGCATCATTGTATGGAGAGGGTTGTTCCAACACATCACTCAAATGATGTGCCCGTGCTTTTTCCCAAAGTCCGTGCATAGCAAGCCCGAGCATATTTTTGAAATATCGCATGTTGGGGTAAATCTTACCGTAAATCAATGCCCAATAAATGGTTTCATCATATCGTTCGACATCATACCAGGCTTGTACATTTTCCAACGCGCTCAGTAACTGAATATCGCCATAGTTGCTTGCCAGGGCATCCCGATGAGGCGGTTGGCTTTGGCGCATCATTTCCTCCAACCACGCGCGCCGCTTGGGACTGTCGGGGTGGGTGCTCAGAGAATCAGCCAGGCTTTTTCTTTTTTCAATGGTTTTTTCTGCAGCTCCGCCCCATATGGAAGCCTCCTCCTTCGCGATCCACTGCGGATTGAACGGATAATCCGTACATCCGAAATGGTGTGACAATTGCATCGTTGAATCTGTGACAGGTTGATCCATTTTTTCAAAAAGCTGCATGACTCTCACAGCCTGCTGTGCGCTGTACGGCGTTTTAAGGAAAACCACAAAAGCCAGCGAATCGGCCTGGCGTTCCAGATCCCTGTGATGGTATCTGGATTGAAAAGTAGTATTCATCACCAGTTTTTCGTAGAGATCGGCCTGGTTGTACTGGGCCGTTTCTACTTTTTTAACTTGCTCTTTGAAAGCTTTGCTTTGCAAAAAATCGATCCGTTTTTCCATTTGCACCGGGGCATGTCGTAATTGGTAGTGCGCCAGTTCATGGCATAAAATAAAGGCCAGTTGGTCTTCATTTTCCAATTCAGAGAGCAGGCCGGTAAACACAACGATGGTGCCATCGCCTACCGAATAGGCATTGGGCACAGGTTCTGCCGTCAGGATTACCCTCGTGTCTTTCAGGGATGGGTCGGCTTTTACAATTTGTTGATGTACTTTTTGTACAAATGGAGCCAGCACATCATCAAAAACGGATTTTTCGCGAACCGTTTCATTCAGCTGTTCCAACATTTCTGCTTTTTGATTGAGGTAAATTTTTTTGCGCTCCTTGTCGTACCGCGCAGGTACAGAGAAATGGGCATCAAAAGAAACTTTGATGCGGTCAATTTCCACCTCCCGCTGATCGGCGCCAGCGGTAGTATAAAAAGGAAATTCCCGCAAATTTTGGCTGTAGGTATGCCCATAGAAGCATAGCAGCAAACTAAGCAATGCAGCGTTTTTTAATTGTCTCATGGATGGTTACTTTTGCTCTGCACGATCAGCAGTTTGCACGAGTCGGCATAAGCATAACGCAGTTTAATTTACAATCTTACCTAACTAAATGAAAGAAGTCGCAGTTTGGGACACTTACGTGAAAAAAAAAGATGGCAGCGTCCTGCATTTTGACATTATCGTTCCGGTAGACCAGCAAGATACGGCCAAAATTTGCCATTTTGGAAAAGAGTACCTGATGTCAAAAAACGAGCCAGAAGGCATCATTGAAGCCGAAGCCTGCCAGTTTTGTCACATCGAATCGCCAGGAGAGGATATATTATCAGATATCGAACGACAGGGTTTTAATATCCTTGAAATGGAAGATATACCCGCCGAACTACCTGAACAGCCAAGTCGCCGTGACTTGATATTGCATTTACGCGCCCACTACCCTGAATTTCGTTTTGCCGATTTTAAAGGAAAATCGATGGAGGAAGTACAAGCCCTTTTTGATTCACTTTGAAAAATTGATGTATCATGCGGCGTAGAACGTTTTTGCGCAACACCTCGCTTGCAGCTGCCGGGTTGACGATACCTGGTTTCCCTGCCATCGCCGGGCCTTTTTCCCCTGCCGATTTTCGCGCTCCCGGGCATGTGCCCCTCGATAAAAAACTGGACCCGGCCTGGATCCAATCGCTGTTCGACCGAGGCAAACCGACCGTTTACGCAAAAAGCCGCAACGAACTCCGTTACATCGGAATGCCTTGCGGGGGCATCGGGTGCGGTACCGTGTATGCCGGCGGCGACGGCCGCTTGTGGCTGTGGGATATTTTCAACGACAACCGCAATGGCATCGACCCGAAAACCATCGAGTGGTACCGGCCCCTGCACGTAGGCGCGACCGTACGCGCGCAAGACGGCGCCAATTACGTCAAACCGCCTAATTCGGATGAAAAAAGGCCCATCGAACAAGGCTTTGCGCTTCGAATTTCACAAGGAAGAAAAAAAACGCAAATCCGGCGCCTGCATCAGGACGATTGGAAAGAAGTGACTTTTGAAGCGACTTATCCCATCGCAACCATCCGTTATGCAGATCCGGCGTGCCCGGTTCAAAACGGAAGGGAAAAATTTATGGGTAACCATCCAACCTTTCACGCTCAAAGCCGGCGACACGTTCAAAATATCAGTGTAGAGGCAGTCTAATAAATTCGTAGCGTATCCGCCAAATCTCCATGGTGAACGATGAGCCGATCATCCACGATATCCAGCGTGAAGTCTGGATATAAATCGAGGTAGTTGGTTTCCCGATCGGAAGCTCTACCGATCTTTTGCTGAAAAAAGGGCAGCCAGGGGTGAGGTTCATAAACATCAAAAAGGGTGCTGGTATCCTTAAGGCCGGCGGCTTTCCAGTACACTTTCACGCGCAACCCGTCCGTCAGTTCGATGACCTTTTTGGGCCGTCCGGGAAGCAACACCGTGCAGCCGATGATCAGGCCAACGGCGAGTGCAAGGGAAACATATTTGGGAATCTTTTTTCTATAATTCCAGAGCAGGGCTAAGATGGAGGCAGTTATCACTTGGAGAAAATTTGGCTGCTAAGTTCAGGGTAAAAACAATTTCAAGGCGTTATTTTTGATAAAAACTCGATTATTATAGAGCAATTCACCAACCTATATTGATGAACGGAAACCAGCGCTTGCCCGAACGGTTGATTAAACCAATTTGAACGCCCTTTAGTTCATCGGCATGATTGGAAAGTCCGATCTGTATCCCGCGCATTTTGCGCACCCGGTTCAGCACGCCCGCCACCTGTACGCCGCTCACTTCTTTGCCGTGGTTGATCAAGCCGGCTACTTGTACGCCGGTCAGGTGGTTGCAGTGGTTGAATAAACCGCCCACCTGAACCACCACCGCCTGATTGTTTTGCATTGAATCAGCCTGTGAAGAGCGTATGATATTGACCAGTCCGGCGACCTGAACGGAAAAATAGGGACTAGCCCCGGCCACGTTCAGCAGCCCTGCCGTTTGAACGCCGGTCAAGGTATCGGCTGTGCGGTTAACCAACCCTGCCACTTGCACGCCGCTGCAATAACCCCGGTTGTCGTTGAACAAGCCGGCTACCTGCACGCCTTCGACCTGGTGTTTGGTAAAATTACCCAATCCTGCAACTTCAACAGCGCCCACGCCTGCTGATTGGCCCGCCAGGATATTGAGCGAAATATCATTGGTAACTTTATCGCTCAACACGTGGTTGGTGCCCAGTTTTGGCAAAAATGAAACCTGGAAACGACGATGCAGGGTATCCGGCACATTGGCTGAATGCCACTTGTCGAGGGTAGCGTTAAAAAAATACTCCAGCTCATTGTAGGTGTTTTTGATGGAACGTTGAATCGACAACGGTACTTTGGATGAATCCGGAATTACCGGTTTTAATTCAAGTTTTTGGTAGCGATTCGTTTCTGAATTGACCTGCAAAATGGTGTCGCGATAACCAAGGCGCGACACCACGATTTCGGCATTTCGTTTCACCTTCAGTCGGTAATATCCGCTTGAATCGGTGGTCGCAGCGCGCAGTGTTTTTTTATCGTAAACAGTTACGTTGGCCAGGCGCTCGCCGGTAACCGGGTCGCGCACAACGCCACTCAGTTCCGATTTAGGTGGTTTTTGTTTTTTCAGAATCAGGTATTTCCCGTTGCTTTTGAACTGGTATTGGTCGCCCAGCAGTTCACGCAAAATTTCACGAACTGTCCAATCACGAGCCTGCAACGAAACCCTTCGGTTAGTTTCAAGTATACCGGCATTATACGACCATTCAAAATTCGCCAGTCGCGCTACTTCGTCGAGCGCTTGCCGGATCGGTACTGCTTCAAAACTGACGCTCAACCGACGGGCAAGTAAATCGTCGGCGCGCACCGGGGTCATCCAGGCACAGGTAAAAAAGACGAGGAGGTATATTTTTGTTTTCATGGACTTGATTAAAACGTCAGGTTAGTTTCCACATCCCGTTCCATCGAGGATGATCCGACCATTGCGGGCTTCAATTTTTAATGAAAAGGTATCGGCGATGAGTTCGATAATGCGCTGGATAGGTTCGTCGTTGAACCGTGTGTGCAAACGGCATTCGCCCAAGGCCGGGTTTTTGAGTTCGATCCGCACCCCATACGCATCGTTGATTATGGGTATCACTTCTGACAAAGGCACGTCGTCGAACACAAACCGCCGATCAAGCCAGCCTTTAACATTCCCACTTTTGGGTACCTGACTGAGCGTGATTTCATTCGTGAAACAATCGATGGTGGCTTGCTCGCCGGCCGTGAGGTAAATCACTTTAGAACCGCTTTGCACCTTCACTTTTCCTTCCTCCACACTGACCACCACTTTGGTCGAGTCGCTTCGGTTATCCACATTAAAACGCGTGCCTACCACGGTAACCAACACCCGTTTGACAGTAATTTCAAAAGGCTTGGCAGGTGCTGGCGTTACGTTGAAATAAGCCTCGCCTCGCAACTTTACTTTTCGCGATTTTTGATCGAAAGTCGTGCTGAGCGAGCTATGGTGGTTGAGCGCAACCATGGAGCCATCGCTCAGGGTATCTTGCAAAGTTTGATCATTCGTAGTTAATTGAACATTTTCAGGGTAAGTGTTTTGGAAAAACCAAAGCGCAGCGGCAAGCAAGCTGACGGTAGCGGCAACGGCCCAATATTTGATCGGAATGTTTAAAAATCCGGACGATTTACGGGCTGAGGTTTGTTTGATTTTCAGTTTGGTTTGATGCAGCGCCGCTTCTACGTCTAGCGGTTTGGTCAAGGTGGTTTGTGCGGCGGCGGATTGGCTCCACACGCCCTCCATTTGTTGCAAATACAAGCGATTGGCATTAGATAGGTTTAACCATTCTTCGAGCCATTTGTTTTCTTCCGGGTTGATTTCACCCGTCAGACGCTTGGCAATAATTTCATCAATGTCGAAGGTATATTCCATGCAAGTCAAAATAGGATGAAATGAACAAGATAAAACCAAAGGGCGAGGTATTCGGATAATTCATTGCGCATGATGCGAAGCGCTTTGCCCATGTGCGATTCGACAGTTTTGATGGAAATACCGAGTTGATCGGCGATTTCACGGTATTTCAGTTCTTCAAACCGGCTTAGTTCAAACACATGCCTGCATTGTTCGGGCAAACTGTTAAGTACCTGCCGGATGCGCCCCATCAATTCCGGATTTTCTTTCGGCGATTCATATTCCTGGGCCATTTGTCGTGCATGATGTTGAGCAAAACGTTGTTGAATACGTTGCGAACGAATTCTGTTCAGGGCTTGGTTATGCACCATTCTGTACAAATAGGCTTTTACGGAATGGTGAAATTCAAGTTGCTGCCTTTGGGTCCAGAGTTTGGCAAAGGCATTCTGAACCAATTCCTCCGCTTCATCCTGATCACCTTCCGTGAAAGAAAGCGCATAACGCACTAAGGGCGTATACCAGGTTCGGAATACGGCATCGAACGATTTTTCGTCGTTAAGCTGTACAGCTTCGCTGCTAGTTTCGGTTTCTTTCACCGCGGTTGATCGTTTTATTACTGTGACACCAAAGGTCGGACTTACCCTGATTGCATGCCGGAAAAAATATTTCCCATTGTCCAAACTTAATCAAACTTTGCAACCTGAAAAAGAAAATCCTTACCACATGAAATTTCAAGCTGATTTCGTCGAATACTGGAGCGACAACCGGACAGAAACCGTTTTTTTCGGAAACGAAGAGAAAGAGCTTGCCTTAACCCTATCCATTGCACATGGCAGCGACGAACACTATCTGGAGTGGAACGACCAATCCAATGCCTGCTACAACGGGGTTAAAAAAGTGGAACTTTCCGGCGAAACTTTGCACATCGAATTGCAGCCGGAAGCGGCAAAACAATTGGGTGAAAAGGAAATCACTGTGGAATTTGATTGCGATGAAACAACTTATAAACAGGTGTGCCGCGGTTTGGAACTGATTTTTAAGGGTAAAATCCAAATCAAAAACACGGAGATTCAGAAAAAAGAAGCTCCCAAAAAGGATTACAGCGCTATCCGTTACCTGAACCTGGAAAGCAAAAAACTCAAAAAACTGCCCGAACACGTCAGGGAAATGACGGCCCTCGAAACCGTAAGACTTGCCTACAACCCTGACCTTGACTTGCAAGACACTTTCGATATTTTGGGGAATTGCCGCAACCTCCGGGAGTTGGGTTTTACCGCCGGTGCGACCGTCCCTGAAAACATCGGCAATTTGACCCAATTGGAAACCCTCAACATCGTAGGACTGGAAAAACCCTGTGCGTTTCCTGAAAGTTTCGGGCAATTAAAAAGGTTAAAATCCCTGCTCGTCATGGGCGACAGCGACATCACCTTGCCCGAATCTTTTGCAGATTTGGCATCGCTCGAAAGCCTGAACCTGCGCATTGAAGGCTGGAATTTGCCTTCCCGGTTTTATCAATTGACCAAACTCAAGACGCTGGATTTTTCCAATTGCCGGTTCAGTCAACTTTCACCGGAGTTTGCCAAGATGACAGCGGTTGAAACGGTCATTTTTAACGGCTCTGGAGAACGGGATTATGCGCAAATCATGCCCCTGATTGCACAATTGCCGAATTTGAAAACGCTGGAAATGAATGTTAACCCCGTTCCGAAGGAAACAGCACTTTGCAAACAAATTGAAGAACTCATCATCTGGGCGGGCGCCGATCGCGAAAACCCGTTACAATTACCCGACGAACTTTTTGAATTGTCGCAGCTCCAAACCCTGATCATGAGTCGCAATTATTTTGATAAGGTTCCGGATGCAATCGGTAAATTGAAAGGGTTGAAAACACTGGCACTGGAGGAAGCCGAATTCGAAAATCTGCCCGAATCCATTGGCGAATTGTCGAACCTGGAATTTTTGAATCTCAGTGAAAACCCGTCTTTAAAATCGCTGCCGGATAGTTTGGGAAAACTGACTCAATTGAATACCTTGTATCTGGAGGAGATTCCTCAATTGAACGATCTACCCCTTAGTTTAAAAAACCTGAGTAACCTGACATCCATCCGAATCTCCAATAAATCGTCGGTAAAAAATGTGCCGGATCATTGGGTGATCACGGATTAGATGGATTTGTAGATTTCACGGATTGATTCGTTTGGTTTTAGTAGGCGCAGCGCGCCGCAACATTTGTAGGCGCAGCGCGCCGCAACATTTGTAGGCGCAGCGCGCCGTAATATTCATAGGCGCATCGCGCCGTCATATTTGTAGGCGCATCGCGCCGCAATATTCATAGGCGCAGCGCGCCGTAATATTTGTAGGCGCATCGCGCCGCAATATTCATAGGCGCATCGCGCCGTAATATTTGTAGGCGCATCGCGCCGTAATATTTGTAGGCGCAGCGCGCCGCAATATTTGTAGGCGCATCGCGCCGTAATATTTGTAGGCCCAGCGCGCCGTAATATTTGTAGGCCCAGCGCGCCGTCATATTTGTAGGCGCATCGCGCCGTAACATTTGTAGGCGCAGCGCGCCGTAATATTTGTAGGCGCATCGCGCCGCAACATTTGTAGGCGCAGCGCGCCGCAACATTTGTAGGCGCATTGCGCCGCAACATTTGTAGGCGCAGCGCGCCGTAATATTCATAGGCGCATCGCGCCGTAATATTTGTAGGCGCATCGCGCCGCAATATTCATAGGCGCAGCGCGCCGTAATATTTGTAGGCGCAGCGCGCCGTAATATTTGTAGGCGCAGCGCGCCGTAATATTTGTAGGCGCATCGCGCCGTAATATTCATAGGCGCATCGCGCCGTAATATTTGTAGGCGCATCGCGCCGCAATATTCATAGGCGCATCGCGCCGTAAT
>JAEUUR010000614.1 GCA_016787465.1 Saprospiraceae bacterium
CCAAATCGGATTTTTCCCGGATGTACTGTACCGCGTTGAATTCTGATCGCGGATTTTTGGGATTGGAGGATTTCGCGGATGATTCGTCGGATTTTAAAGGAGTTTTTTGTTGATCATAAACACCGGCGTCGCTTGTTTGGCGGCATCAAACAAGCGGCGCCATAACATCTTAAGCTATGAAAACCTTTTTGTTGATTTCAATTTTAAACTTGCTCAACCCTCAAACGCCTACTACCGCGGCACAGGCGCTATCTAGCGTCGAAGCCTATGCTTCGACGATATCAAATGGCCGCCAGGCTGAATTTCCTGGTTTTCAGGAATATTTAAAAACCCATTTGGTATATCCGGAATTGGCGCGCAAACACGGTGTCGAAGGTGTGGTGCGCGCACGGGTGTTCATCGATGAATCAGGAAAGGTGGGGTCGGTTCGTATTTTGAAAAAACTTGGATTTGGATGCGATGAAGCTGTAATTTCGTTGCTGCAAAATATGCCGCGTTGGCAGCCGGCTTTGTCAGAAGGTAAAATGACCCAACAATCGCTGGATTTAAACATACGTTTTAAACTGAACTGATTTTTTCAAGCTGAAGAAGTAAATCCATGAAGTCGACCACATGTTTTAAAGACGCCATCGGGTTTGACGACCGCTTGATGATTGTCGTGGGTATTCCTATTGCCGGTGTAATAGTTTCCCTGGTGCTTTTTGGACAGGATTACCTTGACAGGGATTGGATCAAAATTGGATATTGTTTGCCCATTTCTATGGTGTATACAAGCCTGTTTTGGCTTGCCATGCGCAGGGTTTATTACATGGCGTGGCAAAGGTTCCCTGCGTTGGATCAAATCAAACACCGCCTTTTGTGGTCGTTTGCAGGTTTTTTGGTGACGTATGTAATTGTAAATTTTGGTTTGGATTTTTTGTTCAGGAGGCTGTTCCCTGCACAACAACAAGACTTGAATATCGTGGTCGAATTTGTTGTTTCCATGGTGCTTTCGGCACTTGTGGTAGCTATTTATGAGGCATGTTCCTTTTATACGCAACTCACTGCAGCCATTCGGGAAAAGGCTGAACTGGAACGAAATTATGTATCAAGCCAATTGGAAGGTCTGAGAAATCAGGTGAATCCCCACTTTTTGTTCAACAGTCTGAATACCCTGGTTTACTTGATTCCAGAGTCGCCGGATAAAGCGGTAAGTTTTGTGCAAAAAATGAGCAAAGTATACCGGTATGTATTGGAAAGCCGGGATGCCGATGTGATTCCCCTGGAGGAAGAAATGGAGTTCTTGAATGCCTACATTTTTTTGCTTAAAGAACGATTTGGAGATAACCTCATCGTGCAGTTGCCAGGTACCACAACCAGCACACCGATTGGGATTGTGCCGCTTACGCTGCAAATGCTGTTTGAGAACGCGATCAAACACAACATCATATCCTCTGAAAAACCGCTCACCATCGAAGTATTTGTGGAAAATAACCGGCTGATCGTTCGGAATAACCTGCAACGAAAAAACCAGGTCATGGATTCAACCGGCGTTGGTTTGCAAAACATCAAAGACCGCTATAAAATGGTCGTTGACCAACCGGTCGAGGTGATTATCTCTCAGCAATACTTTACCGTCGTGTTGCCTACGATCGGATCGCCAAACAACAAGATATGATGCGGGTATTAATGATCGAAGATGAACTGCCGGCAGCACGCCAATTGGGCAAATTACTGCAAACGGCCCGGCCTCAGTACCAACTGATAGATGCGCTCGACTCGGTGGAAAGCGCCGTCCGGTGGCTGCAAACATTCTCGACCCCGGATTTGATTCTCATGGATATTCAAATCGCCGACGGCCTGAGTTTTGATATTTTCAGGCAGGTTGAAATCAAATGCCCGGTCATTTTTACCACCGCATTTGACCATTACGCCGTCCAGGCTTTCCGGGTGAATGCGGTTGATTACTTGCTCAAACCCGTCGACCCGGACGAGCTTGAAAAGGCGTTGGAAAAGTTTGAAAATCAAAGAATTAGTCCGTCCATTAACTTGGAAGTGTTATCCAGGCTTTTCCAGCCCGAACAATACAAAGAGCGCTTTTTAGTGAAAAATGGTCAACATTTCACCTTTATTCAAACCACGGATATTGCCTTTTTCCGCTCGTCGGACGGTCTGACCCAGGCATATTGCTTCAATGGGAAAAAACACTTTATCGATCATACCCTCGATGAACTCGACCGGTTGCTGAATCCGAAAGATTTTTTTCGCATCAGCCGAAATATGACCCTCCACCTGCATGCCATCAAAAAGGTACACCCGCATTTGAACGGCCGTTTAAAACTGGATTTGGCGCCGGCTTCGCTGGAGGAAGTGCTCGTAAGCCGTGAGAGAAGCAGCGCTTTCAAACAGTGGCTGGGCGGTTAAGTCGCGAAGCGTGCGGCAGCTATTTCCCGGATTAACCCGGGATCGTTTTCCAGGGCATTGCCCACGACGATCAGATCGGCGCCGGCCCGAAAATTTTCAAGCGCTTTTTCCGGGGTGCGAATACCCCCGCCTGTAATGATCGGGATGGATACGGATTGCGAAACATCGCGGATTATTGATTCAGATACCGGGTTTTTTGCCCCGGAGCCGGCTTCCAGGTACAAAAGTTTCAAACCCAGCAGTTGACCTGCCATCGCCGTGCCTACGGCAATGTCGTTTTTATCGGCCGGAATCGGTTGGGTGTTCGACATATATTGAACCGCTGTACGCATCCCCCCGTCAATAAGCATGTACCCTGTACTGATGACTTCAATGCCAGATTGCATCAACGTCGGTGCAGAAATTACGTGATGTCCAATCAGTAATTCAGGATTGCGGCCGCTGATCAGCGACAGGAATAAAATAGCGTCAGCTTTTTTGCAGATTTGAAGCGGCGATCCCGGGAATAAAATCAATGGGGTGTCGGTCTCTCTGCGAAGGTTATCGATCAAGTCATCCAGCGAACCGCGCAGGGAGGTACTTCCTCCGATCAAAAAGTAATCCACCTTGGCCAGCAGCGCCACTTCGATGTGTCGGCTGATGTGAGCAGGGGGGATTTTATCGGGGTCGAGCAACACGGCGATTTGTTTCTCACCTTGCGCTTTGGCGTGGCAATGGTTGTGGTAAATCCCCTTGTTTTTTAGCAGATTGTTATCGGTTTGCACTCAGATCGAGGAGTTTTTGGCGAATGTCTTTGGGTTGGCTGTTGAAAGGTTTGGCTTCGAACAGCCCGGTTTTTCCAATAATGAAATATTGAGGAATTGCTTCAACGCCGTAGGCGGCAGCCAGTTTTTTACCTTCCGAGAGGATATGGTATCCCCTAAACCCGTGTTCAAATACGGCGGTTTCCCAATTGCCACGGTTGTCATCGATCGAAACATTGAGAACGATAACGCCTTTTTCACGCAACTCGGGTTCGAATTCATCGAAAAAATCCATTTTTCGCAGGCAGGCGCCGCACCAGCTCGCCCAAAAATTGAGGTACACGATTTTACCGTTAAACTGCCTCAAATTCAGTGTGTGGCCTTCGATATCAAACACTTCAAAGGCAGGCGCTGCTGTGCCCGGAAATTCATGTGCATACTTTTGGTATAAACCCGCAATTTTTTCATCAAAAACTGCAAATGGATTTTTCTGGAGGAAGTGGTTGTAAAGCGGGAGTATTTCAGCCAACCTTTCAGGCGAAAACGCGGTTGAAATCATCTCGGAACGGAAAAAAGCCAGGGATTTGCCTGAAAGAAATTGCTCCGCCAGGTAATATTGCCCCGACCAGTAACCATCGCCGGCGCCTGTTTTTACCTGCTGACGCGCCATAAACGCCACTACAAACTGCCGATACCAACTACTGCTTATAACGGAGCTCGTAATGGGCGCATCGAACAGGAAATCAAAGTATCCGGGTTGGATATCGTATTTGTACGCGTATACCTGACCATAAATTAACAGATGGTAAGCCCAGGTATATACCATTTCAGCATGCAGCCATTCAGAAAATTCCGGGGTAATGGCATCTGGATTTTTCAGGTTAAATTCATCGATGAGCGCCAACGCGGCATCTTTTTGCGCATCCATCGCGCTTTTAAACAGTTCGGGAGTCAGGGATTCCATCAAGCCGTTCACGGCATCTTCCACGGTAATCCAGGTTTGCCCAATCTTGAACCGGATATTATTGAATTCATTAAAATCCAGTTGGTTTTGCTTCAAAAAATCCTGATACAAACGGTTGTTCGCGCCGTTCTTACCGGAAAAAGCGGCGACTACCGGAAATTGAAACGCATCTGTTTTTAGGATCAGGCTATCGTCTTTCCCAAGAAAAATGGGCAAACGATCGTCGTTGAACTCCAGGAAAGCAAGTCCGGATTCCATCATTTTTACCTCGATGGAAAAACGCAATTGATCATCGAGTTGGGCTGGGAATGCGCTGGTTTTTCCGTCCAGAAAATAGTGCGGTACATGAATGACCACTTTGCTGCCCGGTTCGGTATTTTTGATGGTTCCGCTCACGAAAGCGGCTTTGGCTGAAATGATCCATCCGGACAAGCAAAAAAGTAGGAGCGCCTTTTTCATGTAATAAATGGTTTATTGATCTAAACCGTCCATTTGAAGCCCAAAATTAGGCAAATGAAACACAGCGTCAAATTACCGAAGATATTTAAAGCAGCCTGCATGTACGCGCCGCTTTGAAATGCCAGAAAAGTTTCAGCAGTAAAGGTGGAAAAAGTGCTGAATCCGCCGCAAAAACCGGTGGCCAGCAACAACCTGCGCTCCGTGGAAAGGTCGCCGCCAAATTGCAAACCCAACAGTGCACCCAATACCAGGCAAGCCAGTCCATTCGCAGCCAGCGTAGCCCAGGGGAATTTATGTTGCCAGGGTTGGAGCAATAGCCCCAATCCCCAACGGCAAAGGCTGCCGAATCCTCCCCCGAAAAAAACCAAAACAAGATGGTGCATTCAGCAAAGATAAGAATGGATAGAATAGGGTAGCGAATATTCAGTTCACTTTCACCACCAGTTTTCCTTCCACACGGCCTGTGCCTTGTAAAACAACTTGATAAACCCCCGGAGGTAATGCGCTGATATTCAACTCAGTAAAACCATTAGTCAGGGGAGTAAAGGCCACCCGGTTAGAAAACAAATCAAACAAAATGACATCTGCTGTTAATGCCCGGTTGGTTTTAATGACAAGCGTGTTGGTAACCGGATTTGGAAACACCGACCAATCCTGCATGTCGGGTTGTGTCTGATGGCTCATCACAGCATTCGCCTGGGCGAAAGTGGCAGCCTGGTGGACAAAAGGCCCGGTTCCGTTTGGCACGCGGGCGTAGGCGACGTTGGTTGTCTGCGGCCCGTACGTCATGGTATCTATCAGGCTAAAGTTTTCATGGCTTAGAATCAGTTCGCCGCCGGCCTTGTCGAGTTTGAAATTGGTGTGCAGCCCGGGTTCGTCGAGGTCGCGATCTGCCCAGACGATCAGATAACTGCCCGGATTGATCCTGGTTCCCGTCGGGAAAGGCCATTGTTTCAAAAAATCGCGGTCGTGGCTCAGGTAATAATCATCCAGATGAATGGTATCGGAAGAGTTGTTGTAAAGTTCGATCCAGTCAGGAAATCCGCCGGCAGGGTCTGAAATGCTGGAGGTTGAATCGGAAGAGGTGACGATTTCATTGATCGAAACGGCTTGCGAAGCCACGACCGGCGTGAGGGCAGGGCAGGTGTAGGGTTCTGAAGCGAGGTCGGAAAGGAATTCACTGCGTCTGGTAGAGATAAAGTTTTTTAGCGTCGCCACGTCGGTTTCAAACAGCGCTAAATTGGTAAAATGAGGATCACCGACCAAAGCGGGCCGAGCCAGATTTGCGGCCTGATCGATCAATGGGTGAATCCGCTCGTTGGTGAAAAGATATTCCATCATTTCACAGGCTAAATTCAGATACCGTGCGCGATAATGGGGAGTGAGCATCATTTTTTGGAACACGATATTTTCACCAGGGTAAGTCAAAGCGAAATTATTCCCTCCGAAAAAAGCATAATTCAGATCCCAGGGAATCCAGGTGTTCAGGCCTGTTTTGGGTTCGTGATACAGGTAAAAATTACAACCTACATCGAGTGGGTTATCGCGGGCATCGATAAAATGTTCGATCAGGAAAAAACGAAGAAAGGCATCGGTGTCGAGTACCTGTTCGATGGCATTTCGGAACGCGGTGCCATTGAGCGAGGCCGCCTGCATCATATTTTGGTAGTGTTCCAGGGTGTTTTCGCCCGATTCTACTTCCAAATTGCAGGTTTTGTTTTTGTAAAGTACACCATCGTCGGTTGAAAACCTGTCTTGCAGAAACCCCCTGTCAACCTGCTCCACCATGATGTACAATCCATTGAACATGTTGTTGAAATAGACACGGGCATAGGCAACCCTCGACGCTTTTACGCCTGCCAGTCGAAATAGGAGGTATCCAAGCATGTCGCGTTGAAAGGCGGGATCCAAATCCGCATTCAACAGGTTAATCTTTTTAATGCCGTCATATTGCTGTTCAGGGCGGTATTGATTAAAATCGATTTTTAACGGCTTTTTGGCATTGAAGGAAGAAAGGTTGCCTTTTATCCGTACGCCGATCGAATCCATTGCCACACCGTCAACTTGCACACCTGCAGGCACATAGGGAGGTTCTCCGAATGGGCTTGAGTTCCAAATCTGGACCAGTTCGCCCAGTAAATTCGGATTGGGTGAACTAAACCGTATCTCATGCACAAAGGAGGTGTCGAATAGGGCGTCGCCATCGGTTTGTGACGTTATCGAAAAGGGGAATAATCCTAATAACAGGAAGGTAATAATGGGTAGGCGGATGGGTAGCATGTGTATCAGTTTAGGTATGAACTTTTGCTTCCACAAAAAGTCAGCCATTTACGGATAAGTGCCATGCAACAGTCAAAAACTATTCACATTCCATTAAATCCAAAAATTCTGCGAAATCTGCATAATCTTTAAAATCCGCGATAAAAAAACCCCGACTAATTACAGCCGGGGCAACAACTAAAAAATTAAGCTATGAAAACAAAAACTTCTTAAGTCAGATCGAAGGTGGCGCGGGCCACAAAATAGAACTGTTTCGAGAGGGCATTCCGGATAAATTTTCGAAACTCAGGTTTTTCTTGTTGATAATCCTGTGATCTCCCAGATAACCTCACAACAAATTGGCCGAAACTAAGTTCAAAGATACATCCTTTGACGAATTGACGGGGCAAGTGTAAAAAGAAAATGCCGCTTGAGCAAGCAGCATTTTCATATTTCGTTCAATTTATGACAAATTATCCGTTGTCGCGACCGCCGATGAGCATTTCCTGGTATTCCTTGAGCTCGTCCCATTTGCCTTCAGCGGCGAATTTGGCTTGAGCGGGCCAGGTGCTTGGGTCATGGATTTGGTAGCGTGGGCCGGCTGCGTCGAGGATCTCTTTCAAACGATCTACCGGTGCTTCTGACAATTCTGCCCAAGTGTTGATGCCACCTTCTTTCAACAACGTTTCAATTTTCGGACCTACACCTTCGATGATTTTCAGATCGTCGAGTTTAGGCGCTTTTTCTTTTTTAGGTGCTGCCGCCTTTTTTTCGGGAGCTGGAGTTTCAGCTACCTCAACTGCGGGAGCTTCTACTGGTTCTGCTTTTGCTTTTGGCGCTTTAGCAGGTTTTTCAGGAGCCGGCGCCGGAGCAGGAGGAACTGCTTTAACGGCTGCTTTTGCCTTTTTCTTTGGTGCGTCGGAAACCTCAGCCACTTGTGGAAGTACACTTACATAGTTGCGGTCGTCGCGTTTGCGGGTGAACACGACTACGCCGTCGATCTGTGCGTGCAGCGTGTGATCGCGGCCCATGTATACGTTTTCGCCTGCATGGAATTTGGTGCCGCGTTGACGAACAAGAATATTGCCGGCAATGGCTGTTTGGCCGCCGAACAATTTGACGCCGAGACGTTTACTTTTACTGTCGCGGCCGTTATCTGAACTACCTACACCTTTCTTATGTGCCATTTTTCAGAAAATTTTTAAAAATTAATTGAAATGGGTTTAGCGCGGGACGGCCGCATCAAGCCTTGATAGACTCGATTTTGATTTTGGTGAACGACTGGCGGTGACCATTTTTCTTGCGGTAGCCTTTGCGGCGGTTCTTGTGGAAAACGATCACTTTATCGCCTTTCACATGAGCCAGAACGCTGGCATTTACAGAAGCGCCTTTTACATTAGGAGCCCCTAGGGTCACTTTGCCGTCATTGTCGAGCAGATGCACGGCATCGAAGGAAACCGAATCTCCTTCATTTGCTGCCAGCCGGTGGACGAAGATCTGTTGACCTTCCTCAACTTTGAATTGTTGACCGGCGATGGAAACGATTGCGAACATGTTGAAAATCAGAATGTTAAATGAAAATTGATCCTTTTTAGTGTAAAAAGGCTCGCAAAGGTACGCCGATTTCGTAGAAAAACAAAATCCCAATAAAAAAAACTCCCTCACCACAGCCCCGGAGGGGCGTCACGTCGGTAGCCCCGGAGGGGCGTCACGTCGGTAGCCCCGGAGGGGCGTCACATCAGTAGCCCCGGCAGGGGCGTCACGTCGGTAGCCCCGTATCCAAAAAATCGAACATGGTTTTACGTCCCAATTCCACCTCATAATCCTCCAACATTTTCATAAATTCGGATTTGAAAGATTTGGCTTGATGATGATTTTTTTGGTTCAAAACATATTTACATACAGCCTCTCGATGAGATCGGCTGTATGAAAACGCTCCGTACCCGGCTTGCCATTCGAATTTTTGTTGTGTTGGATAATTGTTTTTAATAAAATGACTCGTACCGGTTTTTATTTCGCGGACTAAATCCGATAATGAATCAGAAGGTTTAAACCCGATAAATAAATGAATGTGGTCGGATACACCACCAATAGCGAGCATTTTGTGACCGCGCGCTTGAACAATTCCAGTAGCATATTGGTACATGTGTTCTTCCCAAGTTGGCGAAATGAGTGCTTGGCGGTTTTTAACCGTAAAAACGATTTGGAGGTAAATTTGAGAAAATACGTCTGCCATAAAGCGTGTTTTTTGATTAAATATACATAAATATTCTCAGAATAACAAACTATGGGCGAATTTGTCAATTCGGCCATCATGCCGACGTGACGCCCCTCCGGGGCTACCGACGTGACGCCCCTCCGGGGCTATTGACGTGACGCCCCTCCGGGGCTATTGACGTGACGCTTTTGCCGGGGTTACCGAGGTGACGCCCTTCCGGGGCTATTGACGTGACGCTTTTGCCAGGCTACCGAGGTGACGCCCCTCCGGGGCTATTGACGTGACGCTTTTACC
>JAEUUR010000224.1 GCA_016787465.1 Saprospiraceae bacterium
GTTTTTCCTATGCCGGCATGCAGATAAACGTTCCTTCCAATGTTTTTCACCCGGGTATGTATTTCAGTACGACGATCTTTATTGAGTTTCTGCAAAGTATTGATTTTCAAGACAAAAAAGTACTGGACGTCGGTACGGGAAGTGGGTTGCTTGCTATGTTTGCCGCTCAAAAAAATGCTTTTGTAACGGCCGTTGATATCAATCCGGCTGCTGTGAAAATTGCCAGTGCAAACGCATCTGAGAACTTTCTGAATATCAAATTTCACTGCTGCGATTTATTTCAGGATTTGTCGCCGGATGCTGTATTCGACTTCATACTCGCCAACCCGCCCTATTTCGCGGCGGCGCCCAGGAGCATGAAGGAGCATGCTTTTTTTGCCGGAACCAACTTGGAATATTTTGAATCCTTTTTCTCCACGGTTTCAAGGGTAATGACAGAAACCTCAAAGATTTGGATGATTTTGGGAACGGATTGCGACCTTCAAAAAATCAACCATTTGGCTACCGCTGCAGGATTTCAAAATCAAGTTGTTTTCCGACGCAATAAATGGGGCAAAGAACTTCGAGTGTATCAATACACACATGCGGCACTTCCTGGCTAACATTTATTTTTGCCTTTCCAACAATCAAATATTCAAACCAAATTATGAAAAAAACCATTTGCCTACTCTTTGCCTTCGGTGTAATGCAACTGACAGTTGCACAAACTGCTGCTCCCAAAATCATCTGCGGTAATGAACTGTTCAACCATTGGGTTGCCAACAAATACCCTTCCCTGCAATCCGCTTTCCACAGCACCTTTGAAACTGCTAAATCTGCCGGTTATGCCGCACAAAACAGGTCGCCGCTAAAAGTAAAAGTTGTGGTGCATGTGGTTTGGAAAACAGCGGCAGAAAACCTGCCCGACAGTGTTATTTTAGATCAAATCCGGGTGCTGAATGAAGATTTTAACCGGATGAATCCGGATACCGGCAATTTGCGGTCTATTTTCACAGAAGCAGCGGGAAATGTCGGAATCGAATTTGAATTGGCACAGATCGTTCGAAAACAAACCACTACCCTTTTTGAACTGGATTTATTGGGTAATAGCCTTTTATCTGAATTAAAAAACAACAATCAAGGAGGCTCGGATGCCTGGAACACGGATGAATATCTGAACATCTGGGTATGCAAAATTCAACCTACCACCCTATTTGGCATACCCATCGGACAGATACTTGGCTTTGCGTTTCCACCCAACGGCCTGAATAACTGGCCTGCCGACTCGGGTGCTCCTTCAGCCAATGAAGATGGCGTGGTAATCGACTTTCGGGCTTTTGGCAGCAATAACCCCAATCCGCTCCAAAATCCGGCCGGTGGCGGCAACCTCCCGGTTCGCGGGCGCACGCCTGTACACGAGGTTGGACACTATTTCGGGCTGCGCCATATCTGGGGTGACGGTGGTCTGCTTGGCCCTAATGATTGCACCGAAAGTGACGGCGTAGATGATACCCCTTTTGCCAATGCCCAGTCGGAGTTTGATTGCGATAAAACCAAAAACACCTGCGATGTGGTGGAAACATATTACAACCAGGACATGCCCGATCTGGTGGAAAACTTCATGGATTACTCCAGTGAATTATGCCAAAACATGTTCACCAAAGGGCAGGCAGATTTGATGCGCAATGTGTTGATGGGGCCGCGGAGCGGTTTGCTTTCAGAAACCCGTGTTCAAAACCAGTCAAATGAAACGCTCCGTATCGTTCCGAATCCGACAAGCGGATGGGTTGAAATATCAGGCATATCCATCAGCAACGACATGCGCCTGGCGATGTACCAATTCGATGGCAAACAGGTAAGCGTTGAAACGAGGATACAGGAACATCAGTTCCGGCTTAACCTGGAAGGTATGCCTGCCGGCCCATATTTTGTGGTGGTAAGCTCTACAAATGGACTCGTTTATAGCGGATCATTGGTTAAAAACTAAAAGAACAGCGCATTGGCAAAAACCAATTTACCCTGTTGCCAAAAACTTCTAAACAGCGGGTTATCAATGAAATAAACTACGGTGCCTTGTCCCATGCCCTGCGACGAAATAACCGG
>JAEUUR010000227.1 GCA_016787465.1 Saprospiraceae bacterium
GCCCGGCTACGATCACAAATTTATCGGTTTTGCCTGCGGCATTCACATCGCTGTCGACGCAATCGTTGCCAGGTTTGTCTTTGAGTGTCCATTCATAACCTGCGGGGATGCCGGTGAACATCAGGTAATAGCTGCCTGGAACCACACAACCGAACATGTACATGCCGGCTGAGTTGGTAACTGTTGTGTTCACCAGTACATCGTCGTTGGTATAAGCCAAACCATCCGGGCCAACGCCCATCAGTTTCACTGTAACATTATTCACCCCGTTGGTTTCTGTCGGATGTTGGAAACCATCCTGGTCGTCGTCGTACCAAACATAATCGCCAATTTTAATGCCGTTGTTGGTAGAGCCGATAGTAACCGAAGCGGTTGCTGTGCAGTTAGCTGCATCTGTTACCGTAACCGTATAGGTGCCGGCGAAGAGATTTACCGCCGTTTGAGTGGTTTCATTGTTGCTCCAGTGGTAAGTGTAAGGTGTTGTGCCGCCCGATACGCTTGCCGTTGCGCTGCCTGGCGCTGCACAGGTAGCATTGGTGGAAGCCGTGATTACAACCATAGGCGGCAGGGAACCTGCGATGCTGACAGCTGCGGTGGTGGTGCAACCTGCTGCGTCGGTGATGGTTACCGTGTAGGTGCCTGGCGCTAGGTTTGAAACTGTTGCTGCATCGTTATCCGGATGTTCTGCGCCGTCGTTCGACCAGTCGTACGTGTATGGGCCTGTACCGCCGGAAACACCAACTGTTGCCGAACCTGAATTACTTGCGCAGCCGCTTGGAGTGCTTCCGGTGATCGTAGCTGTTGGCGCGCCGGATTGAGTGATGTTTACGGAGCCGGATGCCTGGCAGCCGTTTGCATCTGTCACCGTTACGCCGTGGGTACCGGCCGACAGGTTTGTGGCAGTTGCCGTGGTTTGGCTGCCTGCACTTGCGCTCCACAAATAGGTAAATGGTCCGACTCCGCCGGTCACATTGGCGGTTGCCGAGCCGCCTGCTACGCAGGTAGCGTTGCTGTTAACCGTGGTGCTAACGGATGGGCCTTGTGTTTGGGTAATTATGACGGTGGCGGTGGCGGTACATCCACCGGCATCGGTGACGGTGACGGTGTAGGGGCCGGCCAGTAGTCCGGTTACCATTGCGGCGTCATTGTCCGGGTTTTCAGGGCCGTCGTTCGACCAGTCGAATGTATAAGGCGCCTGGCCGTCGGAAGGGAAAGCGGTGGCTTTTCCGCCGCTGGCGCAGGTCGCATTGTTGTTTACTTGAGCCGTAACGGTGAGCGTTGAAGCTGTCGGAATAGTGACCATGCCGATGCCCTGGCAGCCTGTAGCCAAATCGGTTACGGTTACTTTGTGTGGGCCGGCGCTGAGGTTATTGGCAGTGGATCCTGTTTGGCCATTATCCCACAAATAGCTGTAGTTGCCCGAACCTCCGGTTACAGTTGCCGAAGCGCTGCCGCCAACCGTACAACCGGCACTGGAGTTGACAGTCGTATTGACGGTCAGGTTATTGTTGTTGTTTCCAACGGTTACACTGGACGAGCAGGTGCAAACATTGGCGTCTGTGACGGTAGCGGTGTAGGTGCCTGCGCCGACGGTGATGGTTGGCGTGGTTTGTCCGTTACTCCACAGATAGGTATGTGCGCCGGTGCCTCCTGTGGCAGAGATGGTAGCGGTACCTGGTACGCCACAGTTAACCGGTGTTGAAGAGGCTGTACAGATCAATTGAGCCGGTTGGGAAATCGTTACGGTTGTTTGGTTGGTACATCCGTTGGCATCGGTAACCGTAACAGTGTAAGTGCCTGGCGCCAGCCCAACAATGTCAGTTCCATCATTGTCCGGGTTTTCAGGGCCGTCGTTCGACCAGTCGTAGGTGTACGGAGGCGTGCCCGACATGACGCTGACGTGAGCGGTGCCGTTGTTAAATCCGAAGCAGGTGACATTGGTGAAGGAAGTCATGAGCCAAATGCCTTCATCCCAGAAACCGACATTACAGCTCCCTACTGCTGAACAGCCGCTTGCATCGGTAACGGTGGCGGTGTAGGTGCCTGCAACAAGTTGGGTGATTTGTGGCGTGGTTGCGCCGGTGTTCCAAAGGTAGGTGTAAGGAGGAATGCCGCCGAAAGGAACTGCTGAAGCGGTGCCATCGGGTGCATTGCCGCAAATTTGGCTGGTGCAACTTACGTTGATACCTAATGAATTGGGTTGGGTGATCTGGATGGAGCCGGTAGCCGTACCGAGGTCGATGTCGGTAACGGTTACGGTGTAAATGCCGACGCAAAGACCGGTAATGTTGGCAGTATTGGCGCCATTGCTCCAGTGGTAGGTGTAAGGCGCCCAGCCGCCGGTACCAACTGCGGTGGCGGTGCCATTGCACATACCGTTACATGTTACATTGGTGCCGGTAATAATTACCTGCACTTGTGCATGAACGAAAAGCGGAAATAGTGCTGTTAAGAAAAAAAGAACTAAGCGTCTTGAAATGGAAAAAAGATGAGTAGGTGTTTGTCCCATGGGAAACAATTTTACAGGTAACCGGATAATGATGAATAATCAGGATTAAAAAATGCAGGATTAAACTTTTGGAGCGGCTGCTTCAATTGCCTACACACTGGAATTGCTTCCTGGTGCTTCAATTTGGAAACCGACAATTGATTGATGGATTGAAAAAACCTGAAATGTCAGGAATGAGGACGTTCTTATGCTCGACAAAAGTAGTTCATATTCTGAAGCAAAAACAGCTAATTAAGTTAAATTTTTTTGCAAACCGCTTCGATTGTCGGGTATCTTGCCAATTACAGTGCAAAACGATGTGAAATGTAATGCAAAACGCTGATTTTCAGTTATTTTTAATATGTTAACAGGGTATATGCGCTGCTATTTCAAGCTTAAGTTATGCCCATGAAAAGTGCTTAGTTTTCCAGAAAGTACATATCAATTTCACCCTTGTTTTTAGCAGGAATTTTGCCCCGGTAAGTGGTTGCCACCTCGTCTTTGATGGCTGCGTAGGCTTCACCAGAGATATTGATCCGGCCGCCTTCGCCGGCTTGTTCGATCCGGGCAGCCACATTGACAGTATCGCCCCAAATATCAAAAGCAAATTTTTTGGAACCTACCACGCCGGCAACCACAGGCCCCCGGTGGATTCCGATCCGGGCGTCGAAGCGGGGTTTTCCGGTTTGCGCGCGTTCTTTATTCCAGGTTTCAAGCCATTGTTGCATCTCAAAGGCTGCGGCAACCATACTTTTCATTTTGGCGCCGCCGCCTTCCGGAAGGCCACCGGCGCACATATAGGCATCGCCAATGGTTTTGATTTTTTCCAGTCCATGTTTGGCAATGATCTCGTCAAATTTTTGAAAACAAGTGTCAAGCTCGGTCACGAGTTGTTGTGGAGAAAGCACTTCCGCAATTTTGCTGAATCCCACAAAATCTGCAAACAATACGCTTACATCGTCATAGTATTGCGCTTTTGTTTTACCATTCAATTTCAATTCATTAGCCACCAGCGAGGGCAAAATATTGAGCAACAGGTTTTCCGATCTTTCCTGTTCTTCACGGATCGTTTTGTTTTTTTCTTCCAATATTTTAGCGTTTTGTCGCGCCTTCATAAAACTGAACAAAGAACCGCCGGCAACCAAAAGCAAAACGCCCATGATCGCATAATTGAACTTCCGGTTGCTTTCCGCTTCACGCAGTGCCAGGTTGGCATTGGCAACCGACAGAGAATCGAGTCCGGCTTTGTAAAAAACAGAATCCAGCAATACCCGCTGCTGCATAACCAACATGGCGGTTTTCATTTGTTCTTCCGTCATCCGGTCAATTTCTGCCTGGCGAGCCGCGAGTTCGGCCTGAAGGGATTGACTTTCCGCCAGCAGTTTCAGTTGACTTTTTTTAAATTCGCTTTGATTTTCTGCCAGTTGTTGCTGAATGACGTTCAATTGTTGTTGAACAGCCTGATCGGAGTTGATGGATTTTGTATCGGCAATGTTGCCTCCGCTGCGCAAGCTGGCTATTTTGGCATTAATGGTCAGCACTTCTTTTTCACGACCGGCTTTTTGTGCCAGTGACAGGAGTTGTTCGAGGTTGTCGAGGGCTAAGGCGTTGTTGGAGGCGCCGGTTTTGACAAGGAGGTCGAGGCTTTCTTCAAATTTGGATCCGGCCTTTTTTTTCCCGGTCTGGAGCATGATTTTGCCTTCTTTGTTCAAGGCAATAGCCCGAAGTTCTGGTTCTTTTATTTTACGAGCGAAGTTGCCTGCGTCTTCGGCATAAGCTTCGGCTTTTTCTGGCCGTCCTTCCTTGAGGTAGGCGTCAGACAGCGAAAGAAGCAGTTGTACACGACCGGGGCCAGAGAGGTCCCTCAGGTTTGATTCCATCTGTTTAATCTTGTCCGATTGAGCGGATAAAACCAGGGTGCATGCAAGCAGGAAGGAACATGCGATTGTTTTCAAAAGTATGCTGTTCACAATCAGAAAGTTATGTTTCTGCAAAGCTACGAATAACCCATGTTGATTTGTTGTCTGTTCTGGGCTAAAACGGCAAATTTGTTTTTAGATTTAATGGCTATCCGCATATTGGGTGCCTTTTTAAATTTAAATGGGAAATGGGAAAATGTAAATAGGAAAGGTAAAACTTATAGTTGCGTAATTTTTATGGCATGGCAAATGCCATAAAAGGCCGACCTGGAAGCAACAGTTCTTTACATTTTCCAATTTACATTCAAATTTACATTTTAAATTTTCCCATTTCCCATTTTAATTTGACGTAGTACCCAATATGCGGATAGGCATTTTAAGTCGAAATCAAGCAGCAACAGCTTCTGCTGCATTGGCGACCTGTAGTTGCATGGCCAGTCGGGTAACAGTGCCTTTTCCGGGTTCAGATTCAATATGGTAAAGGCCGCCTTCTGATTGCATTCTTTTGGCCATATTTAGCAATCCGTTGCCTGATCTGGATATTTCGGAGGTGTCAAAACCCGTTCCATTATCCTTAATTTCGATAGAAAGCGCCCCCTCCGAATATTGCAGACTGATTTCCAGAATGGAGGCATAGGCGTGTTTCAAGGTGTTATGCAATGTTTCTTTGATCACTAAAAAAATATTCCTTCGTGCCTCGCCGGATAACGTGATTTCGGGAAGGGGATCGGAGAAGTTGAACACGCACTGCGTGTTGGAGTCTTCAAAAAAACCGGATGAATAACGCCGGATGTAGGATGCAAGGCTTGGCAGGGTATCATTGCGGTGGTTTAAAGCCCACACTATTTCACTCATTTTCAACAGCAATTCCTTTGCAGAGGCAGATATCTTATCAAGTTCAGGGGTTTGAAATTTTTTCTTGACAACTTCACTTAGCAACGAAATTTTAGAAAGGCCGGATCCAAAATCGTCGTGTAAATCTTCAGCGATTCGCAATCGTTCCCGGTTTTGTCCTTCTACGTGGGCATTTAATGCTACTACTTTTCGTTCAGATTCAAGTCGTTCGATGGTCGTCTGTTGGATTAGGCGGCGTTGCCGGAATGTTCTTCTGGAAAGCCACAACACCACCAGCAAACCGAGAACGCCCGCGATAGCGCCGTAATTTACCAAATTGCGAATGCGATTTTCAGCTTCAAGATTTTTTATTGCGGCTTCCTTTTGCTGGGTTTGATATTGTGTTTCTAACTCCATCACCACCTTGCTGTTTTGAGTGGTTGCAAGGCTGTCGTGCAATTTCAAATAAGCTTCCAGGTAAAAAAAACCAAGTTGAAAATCGCCTTTGGCCTTGTACGTATCCGCCAGTGCGCCAATTGCTTGTTCGCGGTATTTGTCATTTTTCAAATTTTGAGCAATCAGAGCCGCTTTTTCGAATTGTTTTACGGCATTTTCGTAGTTTTTAAGCGCTAGGTATACCCAGCCAGCGTTGTTGACTGCCAGGAACATGGCGGAGCCATCGTTGGTTAGTTCAGCGTAATGGCCTGTTTTTTCATAAAATTCCAGTGCTTTTCCAAATTCTCTGCGCGCATAAGCAATATTTGCCAGGTTGTTATAAATCGTTGGTTGGAAACTTATGGTATCGGCTTCTTCTAATATCGACAGGGCAGTATTAAAACTTTTTTCGGCATTGTTTAAATCTCCAAGATCCGTTTGAACCAGGCCGAGGTTGTTTAAGTATCGGGCTTCTCCTACCGCATCTTTCAAAGATCGCATGAGTTGAATGGCCTCTTTAAAGTATGCTGTTGCTTTTTCGTACTCTTTTTTATTCCAGGCGATTATGCCCATGTTGCCGGTAGTAGTGGCCAGGCATGGTCGGCATTGGTATTTATTGGCTGCGTCTACTGATTTTAAATAATACTCCAGGGCTAAATCGAGGTTTCCTTTATTCATGTACTGCAATCCGATGTTATTCAGGCTGCGTGGTGTCAGGTACGGCGCGTGTTTTTCTGCATATTCAAGTCCTTTTTGCGCCCATACAAGTGCTGAATCCAGGTTTTCTTTGGCGTAATGTTGCGATATATGGAACAAGGCGATCCACTTTAATGAATCGTTTGATTGGGCGTTAAAAGCCGCCAACATTGAATCAACGGGTTGTTGTGCCCATACTTGCATGTTGAGTATGCCTCCCAAGCAAAAACTCCATACGATCAAAGGTTTCCTCATAGTTCATGAAATTTGGATGTTTTCCGCCGAAAAATAACAAAACCAAGGCAATCAGCCGTGCAAAATTGGTTAATTAATGCACTTTTATATTATCTTAGGTTACAGCCTCGTTACATTTGAACCTCTTTTTGTTTACACTCAAACAATTCAAATTGATGAAAAAACTACTTATTTGCCTGGTGGCATTTTGCTGTTTTTCTACCACCACTTCCGCACAGTGGATTCGTACGATAGGTATTCAACCTTTTGAAATGGCATATTCCAATGTGACCGGCCGACTGTACGTTGCCCTGGAACAAACAGTTCAATTCGACAGCATTGAAATTGCCATTGTAAACCCAACCTCGGCGTCGGTGGAACAAACAATCCGCTTCCCTGGCCGCCCGGCAAGCATGGCGATCTCTAACGATGGAAACTATCTGTTTTTAGGCGGTTTTTTGCCCAATAAAATACGACGCATCAACCTGGTTATGGGCCTGGTCGATCTGGAATTCAGTCTTCAAAACGAGGCCTATCCGGCTTTGATTGTTCCAAGCCCGAATGATTACAAAAAGGTGGTTTTTGTTGAAATTTCACCAGCAGGAGAGCGTGTCGCCTTTTATGATGAAGCCGTCAGAAGACCCAATTCTGTGCCTTATTACGGCCATGTTGTGTTTAGAAATACGTCAAAATTGCTTAGCACTTATAACTCTGCCGACAATTCCGTGCTCCTCTATAACATTGACGCCAACGGCATCACGCAAGCAGGCGCCGGTACCGTCGACAATTACCCGCCCAACACCCGTTTGCGCATGATCGCCGGGCGCCTGGCGATGTCTAACGGACGTATTTATTCATTCAACGGCGATTATCCGCAATACTACAGCTTCTACTTCAACCAACCATTTCAAAGTGGAAGCACTTTTACGGCCGATACGGATTCATCCACCGTATATTTTATTCACAACTGGCACATACCTGGCAATAAAATTACCTTGCATTCCCACCAAAATGCTGGTAATTCGAAATCCATTATCGGCATTGGCGGTTTGACGGAAGCTGCCAAATTGCTTACAAATACAGGTGGGCATGGTCGCCTGGCCTTTGCCCAAATTGTTTCGGGCGGCTCGAAATTGGTGTTGCTCTCGCCTTGCCTGAGTAATGTGCCGGCGCCGGTCATCGACCCTTCGGCCCCGAGCGGATGTGATACCGATACCATTACGCTTTCTGGGCCTAGCGGCTTCGGCGGCTATTTTTGGTCGAACGGTTCAAATGAACAAACCATATTTGCGCAATTCCAGAATACGTACACCCTTCAGGTATTGGGGCCCGACGGTTGCCTTTCTCCGCGCTCTGCTCCAATTCAGATTCTGACAGATGCCCGGCCGCCCATGTGCTCGTTCCTGAATAATTCAGTGGAGCGTTTTTGTGAAGGGGATTCAGTCGTTCTTACGGCAATTCCACCCTCCGGGTGGGAACCGATCATTGGCTCCTATCTTTGGAGCACCGGGGAAACGACACAAAGTATCACGGTGAGCCAGGCCGGAAATTATACGGTGAGCGCCGTAACCAATTTGAATTGTGTCGGACTTGAAAATTTCACCTTTATTGAAGTGTTTCCGTTACCACAACAACCTCAGATTACCTTAGATAGCATTACAGGGAATCTCATAGCGCCGTTTGCTCCTCATCATGAATGGTATTTGGATGGTGAATTGCTGGAGGGAGAAAACCTTTACTATTTAAACCCGACGGAAAGCGGGACGTACACGGTGGTACTCGTTTCTGTGGAAGGATGTAAATCTCCGCCTTCCGACCCCTTTGATTTGATTGTTTTTATCCACACCGGCGAACCGGAAAAGCCTGCCGAAGTGGTTTCATTTCAGTGTTTTGATCTTTTGGGGCGACTGATTACGGAAGGTGCTACAGCTGATTTTGAACACCGCCGCGCTCAATTGCAGCCTGGTGCCTATGTGGTTTTATGGTTTGACGAAAAAGCGCGCCCGGTTGAAAGCCGGAGATTGATCATGAGCCGTTGAGCCTCATGCAGCCATCACCGCTTTTTCTTCCAATGGGAGTGGAAGCGTTAACCGGGTGATGGTTCCTTTGCCCGGTTCGCTTTCAAGTTCGTAGT
>JAEUUR010000638.1 GCA_016787465.1 Saprospiraceae bacterium
GCCATAGCCGGAAGCTACGGCGAAAAATTTAACGCAGTCGGAACCCAAAAGACTTAAAAGGCAGCCGTTGAAAAAACTTTAGACAGCCTCATTATTTAAAATACACTTAAGAGAAACTGTAAAGCCCTTTTTTCCCGAACATGCCCTTACCTTTGCACACCTGCTGAACAGCAAACTATGAACCCGAAACGGATTCCTCTTATTATCGGCCTGATGACGGCGGCATTAATCGGCGTGATCGGCTTGCAAATCTACTGGATCGGCTGGAACATCCGGCTGAATGAAGATCAATTTGACAAAAACGTCTTTGAAGCGCTGAATAAGGTAGCCAATCGACTGCAGTACTATTACGAAGTGAGTCAAATGCAAGAAGCCTTTGGCGAATCGCCCGCCGGGGGCATGGCGGCTAACGGATTCGCTGCCAGAAAAGCCGCTGAAAACACGTCGGAAAACCAAAGTTTTACCGATAAAATGAACCGTTGGGAGCAGATGAAAGTGCTCCAGATCGTTGAATCCAAACCCCTCGCCGAACGGATTTCACTCGATATGCTCAACCAATCCGTTAAAGAGGAAATCGAAAGCCGAGGCATCAAATCCGAATATCAGTTTGGCGTTTATTCAAAAGCACGCAACAGTTATATCATCGTGAACGACCACTTCGTGGTGGAAGACAGCGGGCCGCAGATTTCGCACGGCGGCGCTCCAACACTTTTCAATTCTCCCTACAAAGTAGCCTTGTTCACGCAGGATCTCGAATCGCCAGGCTACCTTTCCCTTTACTTCCCCAACCGGACGCGCATCGTGCTTGGCTCTGTGTTAGGCATGCTGCTGCTTTCCGTCGTGTTTACCGGAATTATCATGTTCAGCTTCTGGTATACGATTCAGGTCATTTACCGGCAAAAACAATTGTCGGAAATCAAAAATGACTTCATCAACAACATGACCCACGAATTCAAAACGCCCATCGCCACCATTTCACTGGCGGCCGACAGCATCAGCAGCCCGATGATCATGGGCAACCCCGATAAAATAAAACGCTTCGTAGATATCATCCGGCAGGAAAACCGGCGTATGAACAGTCAGGTGGAACGGGTGCTCCAAATGGCCCTGATCGATAAAAAAGACTTCGAGCTCAAACTGGCCAACGTGAATATCCACGAAGTGATCCAGCAGGCAGTGGATAATTTCAGCCTGCAAGTGGAAAAACGCGAAGGATCCCTAAGGCTTGATCTTCAGGCCGACAAACCTGTGATCGAAGCTGATGTAACCCACCTTACCAGCGTCATCCACAACCTGCTCGACAACGCCAACAAATACAGTCCGGAAAAACCCGACATCATCATCGCTACGCGCAATGTGCCGATGGGCCTGGAAATCACCGTGACCGACCACGGGATGGGAATGACCAAAGAGGCGCGCAAACATATTTTTGATAAATTCTACCGCGTCCATACCGGCAATCTGCACGATGTCAAAGGATTCGGCCTCGGTTTGAGTTATGTCAAAGCCATTATGGTAGCGCACAAAGGCCTCGTCGATGTGAAAAGCGAACCCGAAAAAGGCAGCAGTTTTATGCTCACCTTCCCGAAAAGACAATGAATGGATTTTTCGATTGGTTCGAATGTTTCGAATAACGCGGCTTGAATCGCGGATTCAGGGGATTTATGGATTTCGCGGATTTTAAATAATCGAATCAATCGAAACATTCGAATCAATCGAATAATCGAATCAATTCACTTATGTTTTCTCTGTTTGAACTGAACGAACATCTCCGCCGGGTAGTTGCACTCAACTTCCCGCAGCCGGTGTGGATCAGGGCTGAAATCGCTCAGATCGGAGAGTCGAAGGGGCATTATTACCTGGATTTGGTTCAAAAAGACGAGGATAGCGCTGAAATTCTGGCGCAGGCGCAGGCCGCTTTGTGGTCGGGCGAATACCGGCAATTGTTGCGCAGGCTCGGCCCGCTGCTGGTTTCGGTATTGCGGGAAGGGCAAACGGTAAAACTTCAGGTACGGCCCGATTTTCACGAACGGTATGGCTTTAAACTGCACATCTCCGATGTCGATCCGGCATTCACGCTGGGATTGCTCGACCTGCAGCGCCGCCAAACCGTGCAGTTTTTAAAAGAACAGGGCCTGTTCGATCTCAACCGCAACATGCCGCTGCCTCCGGTAATTCAACGCATTGCCCTGATCAGTTCGGAAACGGCCGCCGGCAAGCAGGATTTTATGCGGCAACTGACCGACAACCAGTTCGGATACCGGTTCAACGTCACTTTTTTCCAGGCCGCCGTTCAGGGGAAGGACGCCGGGCCGGAAATCATGTCGGCCCTGAAAAAAATTGCTGCACAGGCGCCGAATTTCGATGCCGTGGTATTGGTGCGCGGCGGCGGCGCCCGGCTTGATCTTTCCGCTTTCGACGCCCTCGACATCTGCGCCGAAACCGCTCAAATGCCCCTGCCGGTACTCGCCGGTATCGGCCATGATATTGACGAAACAGTGCTCGACCTGGTGGCCTGCCGTTCCTTAAAAACACCGACCGCCGTGGCTGAATACATCCTTCAGCACAACCTGCTTTTTGAAGGAGGCATTATTGAACTGACGGATGCCATCGGCTCGCTGGCATCGGCCATGCTCAAATCGCGCGAAATCGCCCTGGAACAATGCCTGACAGAAACCCGCTGGGCCGCCAAACAAGTGCTTCGCCATGCCGACACCCAGGTTCAAATGCTCCACCGGCAAACGCCGCAACTGGCCCGCCAACTGATTCAAAAACGCCTGTTGGCTGTCGAGCAAGCACAGGTTTTCTGCCAGGCCTTACACCCCGACAACATCCTGCGCCGAGGGTTCAGTATCACCTATGTACATGGCAAGGCCGTCATTTCTCCCGAGCAGGTGCAGCCTGGCGACATCGTGGAGACCCGGTTGAAGGATGGGGTGTTGAAGACAAGGAAGGGGTGATTACAAATTCACTATCACTTTCTCTATGATCCTTTCTCCATTAGAAAGAACACAATTTACGAAATATATGCCGGGCGGAAGACCTTTGGTCGAGAATTCAAAATCTAATGACTCTAAATCCTGTTCATAAATAACTCTTTGGTGCTGATCACAAATTGACACATGTAGCAACCAATGCCCGAAAACAGCAACACGAAACGATTCTTTTGCCGGATTAGGGAATAGTTTGACAATGGCTAAAAGGGGTCTTTTATACAAAAAAGCTGAATTTGGATTAGGGCATAGATACACAGGTTTATCATACGAATGCCATCCTCCATTAAAGTGCCAAGTAAAAAGCTGCTTTCGTTTTTGCATTTCCTCAAGTTGGGATGTAGGTCCAACTTCATTAGAAGCATATAATCCCACCAATAAATGGTTTGTTGAACCTGTCAGAAGCGTGGTAGGCCCAAATGAAGCAACTGCTCTTCGATCGGCTAAAGGATTTTGAGCAGCCAATTCACTCCATCCCAAGGAATTTGTTGGATGGTCTGGAAATGGAAAATTAACTATCGAATCATTTGAATAACCGAAATCTCCGGAATTTAAAGGTAATCCATCCTTCCAGGAGCCAGACATGTAACGATAATATTCTACATCATGTTCGGGTGGATTTATAGCCTGAATTAAATTGGTATCGAATACCATTGGCATAACATGACTTAGTGATATATAATTTCCAAATGTGTCCATAGGCCCCTTTAAAAAATGAATGCCTAACATCGGCGGATGGACGTCCAAGATTTCATCTTGTAGGGTATCTGAATTATATGCGTATAAAAAATCTTTTCCTGTTCCTAAATAATCGTCTTTGGGATTTCCAATATCAGGATCGATATATATGGAATAATAACTTGAATCAGATCGAAATATATCGTCAAAAGAATGGTTAAATTTGTATGAAATGAAAATACTATTAGCTGCCAGAGGATCATCACAAGCATATGAAAATGCTTGAAACCTTCCTACCGTATTCATTA
>JAEUUR010000054.1 GCA_016787465.1 Saprospiraceae bacterium
TTTGAAAGGTTCTTTTTACAGACTGGAAAAACCCTACTCGACCTGATTTAAGTCTAGTTCTTTATTTTTGACACAGTTCCGTGAACAAACCCAGCAGGTACCATGTGGGAGTAAATCATGTTTTTGACCCCCAACAGATACCCCCAAAACACAAAAACACCCAAACACAAAAACACATAAAAACACCCAAACACACAAAAAAATTAAGCTATGATAAACTTAAAACCGGCATTCCGGCAGCTTTCTAAAAACCGCCTTTTTGCAGCGATCAACATGATTGGTCTTGCTGTAGGCGTGGCTTCCGGGTTACTGCTCTTTCGAATTGTTCAATTCGAATTCAGTTTCAATCGGACATTCTCAGCCTTCGACCGTATAGTTCGGGTAGTGACAGAAGAAAAAGTACCTACCGGCGAAGTGTTCTTTACCCGCGGCATGCCCATTCCGGCTATGTCGGAGATGGAAAACAACGTGCCGCAATTTGAAACGACCTCGCGCGTGCGGGAGCTTTGGGGGATGATTGCCGTTCCGGATGAAACAGGCGATATTACCCGAAATAAATTTTCCCTCAATTCGGACGGATCTGAAATCGCCTTTTTCGCCGAACCCGGTTTCCTGAAAATATTTGATTTTGAATGGTTGGCCGGGGATCGGGAAACCGCATTGAAAGAGATCAATTCCATCGTTCTGACCCGCTCATTTGCAGAACGCTGTTTTGGGGAAAATTGGTTATCCGCACTCGAGAAAACCGTGGTAATGGACAATGCCATTCGTTTAACCGTGAAAGGTATCATGGCCGACCCGCCGGTGAATTCCGACTTCCCTTTCAAATACCTCGTATCCTACCCAACCCTGAAACCCAATGCAGAATTGTATTTTTATGATGAAAACTGGGGGAATATCAGCACCAATAACCAGTTTTTTGCCTTGCTGACCAGCAAAGATCAATTCCAGGCTGCGGAAGTTCAAATGAACAAAATCGGGGCGGAACAATACCTCAAACAAAACGGAAAAGTACAAGACAAGGTTCACCACATTCAGGCATTGGCACAACTCCATTTTGACGACGAAATCGGTAACAGCGGCTCTCATATCGTACCTAAAAGCCGCTTGTGGATTTTGAGCAGTATTGGAATTTTGATCCTCCTGATGGCTTGTTTTAACTTCATCAACCTGTCGACGGCCCAGGCAGCCATGCGCGCACGGGAAGTAGGTGTGCGCAAAACCTTGGGGAGCGGCCGCGGACAATTGGTGGCGCAGTTCCTTTCCGAAACATTTTTAATTGTATTGGTCGCTGTGCTGCTGGGCGCTGGATTAGCGGCGCTTGGGGCGCCCTGGTTGCACCATATTTCTGACGTGCCGAATGACTGGCCATTTCTGGAAACGCCAATGATCTGGGCTTTTTTGGGGCTTTCAGTCATCTGCATTACGTTTGTTTCGGGCATGTATCCGTCGTTGGTTTTGGCGGGGTTCAATCCCATACGGGCATTGAGGAAAGATAGTGCCCAAGCCCTCGTGGGAGGCGTTTCTTTGCGCAAGGTGCTGGTGGTGGGTCAATTCGTTATCGCGCAAGCTTTGATCGTTGGGGCATTGATTGCGCTGAACCAACTGGATTACGTTCAAAAAAAGGAACTTGGGTTCGATAAAAACCTGGTGTATAATTTTGGCTTCCAGGCCGACAGCGCGTCGCAATCGAGGCTCAATCCTTTGAAGGAACAATTGAAATCAATACCAGGCGTGGTTTCTGTAAGTTATTGCAGCGACCAGCCGCTGAGCGGCAATACCTGGAGCGGAAATTTCGCGCTGGGCAGGGGACAGGAGGATGCTCCATTCGGTGTATGTTTAAAATTCTGCGACGCCGAATTTCAAAAAACATACGATTTAAAACTGGTAACCGGCCGTTGGATGGAACCAAGCGATACTATGCGCGAATGTGTAGTAAATGAAACCTTGCTTCGCAAACTCGGCGTGCGCCCGGAAGAAGCCATCGGCAAGGAAATGGTGGTCGGGCAACGCCGGATCATTCCGATTGTCGGAGTCGTGCGCGATTTCCATTCACATTCCCTGCATGAAGAACTGGAGCCCATGATGCTGGCACCAAGAAAGAAATTTTACAGCACAGGGTCGGTCAAGGTGGAGCCGGCTAACCGCGCTGCGACGATCGCGTCCATCGAAAAAGTATTCTACAGTATCTACCCGGAACAAATATTCGAAGGCCGCTTTTTTGATGAATCCATTGCCGAGTTTTATGAAAACGAAGATCGTTTCGCGAACACATGCAAGGGCTTTGCCGGATTGGCAATCCTTATTTCATGCCTTGGCTTGTTCGGCCTAGCTACCCATGCAACAGCCCGCCGCACTAAAGAAATTGGCGTACGAAAAGTAATGGGCGCCAGTGTGACAAGTATCACTAGCCTGCTGGCAAAAGACTTTTTAAAACTCGTTTTCCTCGCTTTGCTGATCGCTACACCCCTGGCCTGGTATTTTATGGACCATTGGCTCTCCGATTTCGCATTCAGGATTGACATTCAATGGTGGGTATTTGGAATTACCGGCCTGACAGCCTTGCTCATTGCATTCATTACGGTGAGTTATCAAAGCATACGGGCAGCCTTGAGCAACCCCGTAAAAGCGCTTCGCAGCGAATAATTTTTTACCATCTTAAAATTTTACTGCTATGAAAACAAGTATTCTAGTTGCTATGCTGACACTCTTTTGTTCTGTAGTGGCACAAGCACAAGATGTAATTCCTGATTCCAAAGATCACGGTTCACTGATTTTTGAAAGCGCCTCTTTTCTCGATGCGAACGCTTGCGAACACCTTACCATCCGCTGTAAATCGGCAGGATTGCTGACTGATTTTGAGTTTAAAGGCAAAGATTCGCACATCCTTTTTTCCTGGGATGGCGATTCTAAACCACAAGAGCGTTTTCCAATGAAATTGACCACCGGTGCAGGAAAGGTGAAAATCCGTTACAAAATGAAAGGTGGTGAATGGAAAGTGCTCTTTTTTGAACTCGAAAAAGGAAATAATACGACCATTACACTTAGTTAATAAATATCACAAAAATTACTTTTTATGAAATTCTTGCATTTGTTGTTAATTGTCGTAACAACAACCTCGTCTTTTGCCCAATTGCCCTGCATCAAGTCGAACACCAAAGTCATTACTTACTCAATCAATGGAGTGGCTACCGGTAATCAATGGACGATCACCCCGGAATTAAAACCGGATGTGTTGGGTTTCGGAAGCGAAAAAAAATTGAACCGGGTGGTGTTTTACACCGATGTTGACAGCTTTGTGTGTATGGCTAAAAGAGGGAAAAGCTATCAGTTCTATATCATCCTGAATGGCAAGGATTCGGCGCTAACCGAAATATCCGTGTCGCAACCGATTCCCAAACCGGCTCGGTTCTCTAAAAAATACATCCAGGAGCATACGGGCAAAAGTAGTTTTGAAATTCCGGAAGCACAGGAATTGGTACACATCGTCATGGCGTTGACACCGACCGGCATCGAAAATACCAATATGGTACGACATGGCACTGATTATTACAAGGAAGTCATGAAGCAATTCGGCCCCTGGAAAGATCATCCGGCTGTAAATGCTATGGAGAATCACATGAAAAATTTTATGTACGGGCATGTTAAAATGGATGCATGCGGTTATTTCCTGGATGCAGGAACCCGCTTGCGCAAAGACGGCGTTTATCACCGGATGAACTGGAGCGACCAAAATTTTATCGAGCCGATGGTGAAAGATTTGGAGGATTTCGCCAAAAAATCAAAATTCATGGAGTTTTTTAAAGGACATGGCGGCTATTACCAGGAATTAATAACCCAGGCTGAAAAATACATGCCCATCCAACCTCAGTGGGATTGGCTTGAAAAAGAATTTCCCAACAGATATCAGCATTACCGGATTACATTCTCCCCACTGGTGAATGGTTGGCATACCACCAATCATTTTGAAGACAATGGTTTTAAACAAACGGTCATGTTCATTTGCTCTGCGGAAGGTAAAAGCGAAAAATTGTCAGACAAGTTGTGGGAAGGGCTAATGACCCGGGTCGTATTTTCCGAAATCGATCACAATTATGTCAATCCGATCAGCGAAAATTACCTGGAGCAGATCGACGCAGTTTTTGACGATCGCGCCTTTTGGGCCAATGATACCCTGGCAGGCAGTTACAACTCTCCTTACATGTTGTTCAATGAGTACATGACCTGGGCCGTTTTCACCCTGTACGCATATGATCATTATGATACAGAAACATTTGAAGCCATCAATACAAGGGTGGAAAAACAAATGGATGTTGGAAGAGGGTTCATCAAATTTAAGGAGTTTAATCAAAAATTATTGGAGCTGTACCGCAACCGTTCCAAAGAAAAAAAGGTCTTTGAATTTTATCCGGACATCCTAGCCTGGTCGGCTAAGTTTAATGGATAAATCATTTTTATCTATGCACAAAATGAAATCACTTTTCCTGATCACTTCGATCCTCGCAACCTTTACAAGCGTTTCACTTGCTCAAGATATTTTAGGAGGGGTGGAGGACAAACAATCCTTCATTTTTGAAAGCGCTTCATTCGTCAATCCCGACGATTGTGAACGGCTCACGGTTAAATGCAATTTCCCGGAAAACCTGACCGAGTTTGAATTCAGCAGTGCCGATACGCAACTGGCGTATTCATGGGGCAAGCTGGCCCGGCCCGAAAAAACTTTTCCGATGACGCTTTATGCGCGTCCGGGTAAAGTGAAAGTTTCGTATCGGGTGAAAGGCGCCGAATGGAAGTTCATTCATTTTGAAGTTGTAAAAGGGAATGAAAACACGCTCACACTCAACGGGGTGCAGGGCGTCAATTTGAATTGAAAAAAGTGACTATCCGCATGTTGTACAGAGGGGCGGAACCTGGGTTTAGTCGGTTAAACAAACGTTGGGCCTCTTCGAGGCCGCTTTCCTTGTCGACTTTGTAACTCCGGCATACACCTAAATACACCCGCCTCGAAGAGGCGTAACGTCTGTCTACGTCGCCCGTTTCTTTGTATAATTATCTTACTGTACAACATGCGGATAGTCAAATTGAAAAATTTAGGAAACAATTCAAAAAATGCATAAACGCCTCTACCTTTTCCTTTTCCTTTTCTGCACTTTTTCCGCATTTGCTCAACAAAACCAACGTGCCGATGCAGCTATCCGTGAACAAGCGGCTCTTTTTTCACAATACCTGGTTGCAGGCAACTACAAGGCGGTGGCTGACGCGTATACCCACGACGCCAAAATTTTTCCGCCCAACCTCGAAGTGCTTACCGGGCGAGAAGCCATCCTCAAATACTGGACACCCAATCCCATTCATCAATCCCGACTGATTTCACATCGTCTCATTCCTCAAGAAATTAAAATCATGGGGAAAATTGCCTTCGATTGGGGGCATTTTGAAGGTGTGACAAGGCTTGGTTCCGGTGAAACCACTGCATGGCGTGGCAAATACGTAGTGGTGTGGAAACTGAACCCTTCCGGCGTATGGAAAATGTACCTCGACGCCTGGAATCGCTCACCTGATGCACCGGGCCTGTTTCCGGCATCGGCAACCGCCCAAATACTAGCGCCAGGTGTCTTGTCAGATAAACTCCCAGAATTCGCCACAGCCCTTTCAGACGACGGCCAAACCATCTGGTTCAATCGAACGAATGCCGACCGTACTTCCATGCCGCTTTTGGAATCCCGTTGGAATGGAAGCGCCTGGAACGAACCACAGCTGGCTGCATTTGCAGATACCGCCTACCGGAACATAGACCCCTGCGTTTGGCCGCTCGATGGTCGAGTGCTGTTTACCTCCAACCGACCGATTCCCAATACAACCCGAAGTGATTATAATCTTTGGATAACCGACGCCAACCATCAAGCCATATCCCCTTTGCCGGAGGCAATCAATACTCCGGACGATGAAATTTATTGCGGCATGAGCCAAAATGGTTTGCTGGTATTTTCCCGCTTCAGTGGCGCCAAGGCGAACCTGTACTGGTCCAAATTTGAAAACGGAGCGTTTCAAGCGCCGCAAAAAATCAACCTTCCCGGTGTTCCCGATTCGATTTCCATCAGTAATCCTACCATTCATCCCAGCGGAAATATGCTCGTCTTTGCAAGCCGTGAACTACCAGGAGGTAATGGAAGCGCCGATTTGTACGGCTCGCGGCTCGAAGCGAAAGGCAATTGGTCGATGCCCTTTAACCTCGGGCCGGAAATCAACTCGCCGCATACGGATTTTGCGCCGTCCTTTTCTCCAGATGGTAAAACGCTTTTTTTTACCTCCGAAAGACCAGGCATCGTTGATCAGTATCCCGAAGGGAAACGACGCCCCGGTGATATATACGCCATCGCCTGGGATTTGAAAGCCAAAGAGGATAAGGCGATACGGACGATTCAACAGCAATATGTGGATGCCTGGTTGAAAGGCGATGAAATTGGCGTGTTGTCGCTTTTCGAACCAGCGGCGCGTATCACGCCGAGTGGCATGGCGCCCATCGATAGCCTGGTTAATATCGGCGCATTTTGGTTTCCAAAAGATGGTTCTACCACCACGATACATGCCTTTGAAAACGAAATCCTGAGTTTGGAATTCGACGGCGATATGGCATTCACCGCGCAAAAAACCAAACTCGACTGGTCGTATCAAAAGGGCGCTTTAAAGATGGACAAAGTTCAAAAGGGTTTTGCTCACACTGTTTATCGCCGGCAAAGCAACGGCGCCTGGAAAATTTGGCGACAAACCTGGACCGACGTCTGGAGTTCGCCCAAATAATGAATTATCCTGAAAATCAATCTGTTTATTGAGATACATCAATGGAGGTGTTGTTTTAATAGTTCAACTTTGCGCTTTCTTTTTTGAATCATGAAAGCCTTCCTTGTTCTATTTTTTCTCGCATTTAACTTCAGCCTGTACAGCCAATTCCCCAGCGGATTTGCTGCCTTCCAGATCGGTGGACAATTAAACCCAACCGATATGGCTGTATCGCCCGATGGCCGCATTTTTATCACGGAAAAAGATGGACTGGTTCGAATTGTAGAAAATGACATCCTGCTTGTCGATCCTTTTTTGGTGATGCAGGTGGAGGATTTTAATGAACAGGGGCTTGGGCATATCGCCTTGCATCCGAGCTTCCCGACACAACCCTACGTTTATCTCTATTTCACTGTGGCAGATTCCAACGGATTTTCACATAACAAGGTAATCCGCGTCGAAGCCGACGGCAACCAGGCCATTCCAGGCTCTGAAACACTCATTTATAACTGCGACTCAAGCCCCGGTACCATTCACCACGGCGGCGACATGGTTTTCGGCGCTGATGGAAAATTGTACATATCTACCGGCGACAAAGGGTACAGCCACCTGGTGCAATCTTTGGAAAGCGACTTGGGGAAAGTGCTTCGCCTGAACCCCGACGGTTCCATTCCTGGAAACAATCCTTATTTCAGTCAAACATTTGGAAAATACCGGGCTATTTATGCCTACGGGTTTCGCAATCCGTATTCAATGGCTGTGCAGCCCGAAACCGGACGAATTTTTATTTCCGACGTTGGCAGTTCCTCATGGGAAGAGGTAAATGAGTTGTTTTCAGGTAAAAATTACGGTTGGCCAATCGTCGAAGGAAAAAAGACCAACCAAAACCTGCCGTCCAATTACCAGGATCCGTTGTATGCCTATGACCACAATACGGGGTGCTCCATCATCGGCGCTGCATTTTCGCCACAATCGGGAGGCAATTTTCCTGCAGCCTATGCCGGTCGATTTTTTTTCGCAGATTATTGCCAGGGGTACATTAAATCGCTCCACGCAAACACCGGCCAGGATGAAGTGCTTTTTGCAAGCGGTATCAACCGCCCGGTTGGAGTTGTTTTTAATGCAGCGGGAGAGATGTACTACCTCGCGCGCGCAGGCCTGGGCGGAGGCACGTACGAAGACAACACAGAAAGCGAAAACGGGGCTGTTTGGAAAGTGATCTTCACAAATAGCGATGCTCCTTTTGTTTATCAGGATCCTAAAAATGTCCATCTGGTGGGAGGTGAAAACCATGAATTTCTCGTGCAGGCTTTGGGTAAAAAGCCATTGCATTACCGTTGGCAAAAAGACGGCGTGGATTTGACCGTTGCAGATACCAATATCTTGCATCTAACCAATGTGCAATTGGCGGATAGCAATTCGATCTACCGATGTATCGTAACCAATACATCGGGGGTAGATACCTCTCAAACGGCAACAATGTGGGTGACGAACAACCAACGTCCGCTGCTTGAAATTCAACTACCCACATCAGATTTTTTATACCGCGCAGGCGCTTCCATTCCTTTCTCCGGCGTAGCAATCGACCCTGAAACCGGCCCGATTCACCCCGCTCAAACTACCTGGAAAATTGATTTTCACCACGATGAACATATCCATCCGGTGATGGTACCGACGCCAAACCTGGACTACGAAGAGGTTTTCGTTCCGAGCGTTGGCGAAGTGGACGATCAGGTTTGGTACCGGTTCTATTTCTCCGCAAAAGATCCGGCCGGCTTGAGCCGCAGCATTTACAGGGATATTCTCCCTCTAAAAACCTCCATTTTGGTGGAAAGCAACAAACCCGAAGTGCCGGTTGACGCCGACGGATTTTGGGGCGCAACGCCGTATTTATTTCAAAGCGTGGCCGGTATCAAACGATCGGTGAGGGTGCCAACTTTTATTTCAGAACCCGATTCAGTTTGGATTTTTAAAACCTGGAATGATGGTACCAGTACAGCCCTGCGCCAATTCACGACACCTGACAGTCTGCAACTGACCATCTCTGCACAGTTCGATACTTATGCCAAAGCTAATGGGTTTGGCTTGCTGGGTGAATATTTTCTGGAAAGCGCTGCGCCCTGGGGTTTCGACGAGCCGATGCGCATGTCGCGCATCGATTCAATCGTAAACTTTGAATGGGTGGAAGGAAGCCCGGCGCCGGGAAGTTTACCCATCGATGGGTTTACGGTGCGCTGGAGCGGTCAGGTAGTTCCTTATTCCGATGCGCTTTATACGTTTTATTCCGTTACCGATGATGGCGCGCGTTTGTGGGTAAACGACAGCTTGTTGATTGATCATTGGGAACCACAACCGACACTTGAGCATAACGGCGCTATTTTTTTACAGAAAGGAAAGAGGTATGATATCAGGTTCGATTTTTTGGAATTGGGTGGCGTGGCAACCGCAAAATTATTGTGGAGTACGGATAAAATGCCCAAGGAACCGATCCCACAACGTCAATTATATCCGCCCAGACACCTCATTCCAAGCAAAATTGAAGGGCGTGTCTGGCTGGATGTAATCCGCAACAACATGCTTGACGTTGAGGATGAAATGCTTGAAGGCGCTTCGATATTACTTTTGTCGGAGCAAAATCTGGTCGTCGCAGGGGCATTAACGGATAGTGCCGGATGGTATGCGCTCCCGGCGGTTCCGGCAGGGGCTTACAAAATGTATGTGCTGCCGCCTATAAACGTGTACAACATGGAACCAGGCTTAAATCTGTATCCGGATGGGTTGACCGAAGGATTTATCCTTGCCGGAGATACATTGCTGAAGCAATCGTTCACCTTTGTTATAGGCAGCCTTAATCACGCAACAGACGCTTCGACTTCGTGGCGTGTGACGCCAAATCCAACGCGCAACCTGGCTTTTTTTCGCAAAACACTGAATGCATTGAATGAGTCGTTTCGAATACAGGTGCGTACTTTGGAAGGTCGGATATTGTTTGAACAGTCGCTGGAAGCAGGCCAATGGGAATCCGAACTCGATTTTAGCGGGTTGCCTCCCGGTATGTATTTGATCAAAGCAGGCAACAAAACGGAAAAAATGATCAAACAATAAACACGATCAGGAGCGCTTCGCCAGCCGTGTCATAAACCAAACTTCGAATCCGGTATATACCATGTAACAAAACAGAAAGATGCCGACAAACCACTCGTTGGCGGGTTTCATGGTTTTTTGATACACAAAGAGTAATAGCAGTGCCAACACCATTTTGCCGAATACCGAAGCCGAAACCAGGTTGGTAAAGGCGTATTTATTGTTACCGCGCAAAGCGCTGACCCCGGCGAAATACAAGCCCACACAAATTAACACAAAAAGGATGTTGGTCGCTATTGCAAAACCAACGTGCGGTTGTGCCTGGGGCAAAAAATGGCAAGCGATAAAAAGCGCGGCAGAGGTCGCCAGCGTAACCACCGTAAGCCAGGTAAAAAAGACTTTAGGGTTCAATCTTTTAACAACTGTTTATAGATCAGATAAAACGCCGCAAATAAAAAGAGGATAGTGAGAAAAACAGCGAAAGCGGGTCGTTGTAAATCCAACCGCGCATCAATCCAGCGGCCTATAAATACGCCGGCCAGGCAGGCGCCTAATAATTCAAAGGCCATGCCTCCGTATTTGGCGGTGGCTTTAATTGCGGATTTCCGCTTTTCCTCCTGCGATTTTTTCGGCTGCGCTTGCGGCATCGTTGGTTGCTTTTCCGTCAAAGTGTTTCACGGCGCCGTTAGCCATTCCAGTTTCCATTTTGCAGGAAACATTGAATTTAGCGCCACTTTGAACGAGTAATTTATTGGTAACGATTTCGCCTTCCACTTCAGCGGTTTCCCTCACGCTTAATAGTTCCTGAACATGCAGGTTTCCTTTGAACCGACCTTCAATCACGGCGCTCTGACAACGAATCTCCCCTTCAACAGCGCCGGTTGGGCCGATAATTACTTTCGAAGCGCAATTCAATTTTCCTTTAATCGTGCCATCTACACGGATATCGCTTTCACACTTGAGCGAACCTTCCACTACGGTACCTTTTACCAGTGCGTTGAGTGTGCCTGAAGGCGTTGTGGTTGCTGGTTTTTTGGTATCTTCACTTTCTTTAGAACTTCCAAACATATCTTTTTCGGTTTTGAATGAATGTCAATCGTGCTTGCTTTATGACCTTCTAACGGATTATTATTCAACGTGTTTTACGTCAAAACGGTATTAACGATACAGTCAAGGGGTGACAAAATTCACAAAAAAATCCTGTTTATCCAAGCCTTTTTCCAGGTTTTTGCCCCGAATTTTGGCGCCAAGGCTTCAATTGTCTGGAAATCAGGTACATATAAAAAACAATCCCGAATTTTGGCGGATAGCCAAAATTCGGGATAATGATTGTGGGTAAGCCGAAGAGTTAGAAGTTCGGGCAGTAAACACCGCGGCGTTCTGGTCCGCAGATTTTGTACACCAAAGAAAATTCGAATGAGCCGTTGCCGTTGGTAGCAGGGAACAGGGTCGAAACGTTGATATCGTAACTGAATCCGATAGTGAATTGTTCGTAATCGAAACGCGTGCTTGCGATCACCGCGTCCATCAGTTTGCCATCATTCAAGCGGTTAGCCAAACGAGCCCACAAACCGAATTGGAATGCCTGGTTGTAGCGGCGGCTGTTACCCAACAGGAATTTGAAGGAGTTACCGACGTTCACCTGCCAGGATGGGCCTTGGAAGAAGGTTACTACGCCTGGGCTGAGGCCGAATTTTTGGCCGGCCATAAATTCACCGCCTGCATGGAACGTGAACTTGCTGTAAAGCGGAATGTTCTGGTTTTCGAACGATTGGTTAGCGCGATTGAGGTGGCTGAATGCACCGCCAAAATAGAAGTTCGCATCCTTATTCAATACACTGAACCACAAAGCGCCTGCGGAGAGATCCATAAACAGGAAGCTTGGGTCGTCGATGATTTCAGGCGGAACGGTTGGATCGTGCACGCCATTGCCGTTGTTTTGGCTTGGCCATTGCAGGTTGTAGCTCTTGATGCTGCGGTTGCTCACGCCTACATCAGCGCCCAATACCAGATAGTGCGCTTTTTTGCGGTAGCCGCCCATTTTTTTAGCATAAGAACCGGAAACACGAGCCTGAATCGTTGCAAATTCTGACGCTCCGGCTTTGTCGCCCCAAAGGGTACCGCCTACGCCGAAGTAGTCGTAACGACCTACAGGCACTTTCTGATCATAGCTGGCAGAATACGTGTTGTAGGCGTTGTTTTTAAGGATAGAGGCCCATTGATTGCGATAGTTGACCACCATGCGGTGGTTGCAATTCATGACACCCGTCATCGCCGGGTTGAGGTTGAGCGGGCTTTGATAGAATTGAGAGAAGTGGATGTCCTGAGCCTGAACACTCAAGGCTGCCAACGTCACAAAGCACAGCAAAAGGATGTGTAGAGCAGTTTTTTTCATAAGCATAAACGAACCCAATGGTTTGATTGAAAACAGTACGCAATTGCGGCAAAATGTCCGATCACGTTCCAGCTAGGGTGGCGAAGGTAAGTTTTTCCAAATTCCTTACCGCTCATTCTGGAAAATTTTAACGCAATTAGACAAAAGTTTTTCCAGAACGCCCTTTTAAGAACCCATATTTTGCCGTTTTAGTTAAGGCGTTTAACTGCAAGATGATTTAACATTCTGAAACGCTGCCTGCAAATTACGTCATCTGTCGCATTCCATTCAGGATTGGCGTCCCAGTCGCTCCATCACAAAAAGTTTATGACTGCGCCCAATCGGCAACGTACGGTGGGCAATTTCCACTTCAGCGGCCGAGTAAGATTCAATTTTATCGATGGCTACGAGAAATGACCGGTGAATGCGCAAAAAATTATCGGAACGCATCAAGGATTCAAGTTCGCCGAGTTGATAATGGGTATTGTAGGTTTTGGCATTGGTGACAATGGCCACGGAATCTTTCAAACTTTCGATAAATAAAATTTCATCGAGGTAAATTTTAACGGCCCTTTTGTTCACGGTGAAAAAATAATAGGGACGAACTGGCTGGACGGCTTGTTTGGCCTGTGGCGCCAGATCAGTCAGCCGCTGCGGTTGCAGCAGTTTATTAACCGCCTTCGAAAACCGATTGAATTCAATGGGTTTCAACAAATAATCTGTTACCTGCAAGTCAAATCCTTCCACAGCAAATTCATGATAAGCCGAAGTGATAATCACCCGTGGCTGGTGCAGCAAGGTTTTGAGAAAATCCAACCCGTTGAGTTTGGGCAGGTTAATGTCGAGAAATAATACATCGACGGGGTTTTGACGCACTACGTCGAGTGCCTGAATGGCATCGTTGCACACATGAGTGAGTTGCAAAAAGGGCGTTTGACCAACGTATTCAGCCAATATTTCGGCAGCAAGTGGTTCGTCTTCAACAATGACGCAGCGTAATACCATAATTTCTGATTTAGGCTTTTGATGAATGACAAATTAACGCAATCAGCGTTGCGTAACCCAAGGCTGTTTCGACTAATGTAAGGCTTTGACACTTGTTGGTTGCTTGTGTCGGTATGGACAGCTTAAGCAATCACTTTTAATTCTTTGCCAATCTTGGTAAATGCATCAACTGCCTTTTGCAGGTGTTCCGGCTCGTGAGCTGCAGAAATCTGAACCCTGATGCGCGCCTTTCCTTGTGGTACCACCGGGTAAAAGAATCCAATCACATAAATTCCTTCGCTGAGCAACCTGCGGGCAAACTCCTGAGCCAGGTTGGCCTCGTATAACATAATCGGTACGATTGGGTGCTCGCCTGGAATAATGTCAAAACCGGCACTGGTCATCTCTTTGCGGAACCATTGGGTGTTGTTCTCCAGTTTGTCCCTCAAGGCTGTGGTTTTACTGAGCAATTCCATCACTTTAATACTGGCTCCTACGATACTTGGCGCAACAGTATTGGAAAAAAGATAAGGCCGTGAGCGTTGACGCAACATCTCGATGATCTCTTTCCTGCCCGAGGTGAAACCGCCGCTGGCGCCGCCAAGCGCTTTACCCAAAGTGCCTGTAATAATATCAATCCGCCCCATCACCTGACGGTATTCATGGGTTCCACGGCCGGTTTTACCCAAAAAGCCGGAGGCGTGACATTCGTCGATGCCCACCATGGCCTGGTAACGGTCGGCCAGGTCGCAAATTTTATCCAATTGGGCGATGGTGCCGTCCATAGAAAAAGCGCCATCGGTAAAAATAAGTTTTCTACGAGCACCAGCCGCATCGGCTTCCTTCAGACAATCCTCCAGGGCATTCATATCGTTGTGTTTGTAACGCCAACGCTGGGCTTTGCATAAACGAATGCCATCGATGATACTGGCGTGGTTCAATTCATCGCTGATGATGGCGTCTTCAGCGCCCAGCAACGGCTCAAATAGGCCGCCGTTGGCATCGAAAGCAGCAGCGTATAAAATGGTGTCTTCCGTTCCGAGAAAATCGGCTATCCGGCGTTCCAGTTCCTTGTGAATATCCTGGGTGCCGCAAATAAACCGTACACTCGACATGCCGTATCCATGCGTCCGGATTGCTTCAATCGCAGCTTCCGTCACCTCCGGGTGGCTGCTCAAGCCCAGGTAGTTGTTGGCACAGAAATTCAACACTTCGTGTTGGGTGGTGGTGTCGATGACCGGGCCCTGTTGCGAGGTGATAATTCGTTCTTCTTTGTATAATCCGGCGTCGCGGATGCCCTGTATTTCTGCCTGAAGGGATGGTTCTACGTTATTGAACATGGAAAGCTTGCTTAAATGGTTTTAAAATCGGGGCAAAGTTAAACGTATTGCATATTCAGGCGTGAAAAAACATCGGGTGCGCCCTGGTTAATCAGGGAATTGATCTTGCAGATTAATGCGTGAATTTATTGGCTTGTTTTTATAAACTTTTTAGAAGTTAAAAGCCCGTCTCCCTGAACAATTATCCAATAAAGTCCGGCAGGCAGGTAAGTAAAATCGACTTGCAATTCATGCACGCCTTCCGTAAAGTTACCGCTAAGATCTTCCAAAAAACGACCATCGGCGCCGGTGACAAGGATAGTCAAATATTGGTCTTTTTCGTTCATAAAGCGGTAAGATGTGATTCCGGTTGTGGGATTTGGCGTTACGATGCCCTGATGCAGGGTGGTGCCAGCAAGCTCTTTATTTGCCCGGTCGTCGCTGAGGCCTTTGGCCAAACTGGAATCCACTGTCTCTGGTTCAACGAACAATGCATAATCTTCAATTTCACCGAAACTGATCAATCCGCAGGCATTGCTGTTCGGATTGCGGCTCAACACTACCCGCAACGTGGTGATGCCCGGCACGGCATCGGCAGGTACCATAAAATTGAAAGTTGACTGGCTTACCTGAACGGTTTGAGATCCCAGTAATTCCGCGGGATCGTTAAAATCGCCGTCACGATTAAAATCGGCGTATACATCCCAATACCGACTGCTGGTAAAGGCAATTTTGGTGCTTGCGTTGGTTGTCAGGGTATAGTTCTGTCCCTTTTTTACAGGCACCGGGGTCATCGACCGGAAGTTGGAATACCTGGCTGCACTACTGAAATTGTTCATGGAACCCAGTCGCACCCGGCTGATGTATTCCCAAAGTTGGGTGAGTTGGTTGTACGAGGGAATACAGATATCCGGCATACAAGCGGCTCCAATTATCCGCAACGAATAATCTTCTGTTTCACCCTGGGTTACCACATCGCAAGCATTGTTTGGAAATACATCCGACATGATTAATCGAAGGCGAATCAGGCCTGTTACGGCGCCAAGCGGTACGTGGATCGTGCTGCTGATTACCCCGTTGGATACGCCGGCATCAACGCGCTCATCCAGGTCGTCAAAAACGCCATCTCGGTTCAAATCAATCCAAAGGCTGAAATTCAGAGGAAGCGCGCCGCTCGCAAAACCAGGTGTAATTTCTACCGGGACGGTGCTGCCGGCTACGACTTCGAACACCGTGGATGTAAAATCTGAATAACCGGAAGCGGCGCTGCTTTTGCTGAAATTTCCAAGTTTGAATTTCTGCACCCAAGCTTCTGAACTGTTCAGTGATGTTGGAGCGCAATACGACTGCGGAATACAAAAAGGCTCAGAAACCTGGATTGGAAGGGTCGTAATGGCACTTAAACCATGGTTGTCGGTTGCAATAAAGGTAACCGTTGCCACATACAAATCGCCGCACGGATCGTATGATACCTGAATCGATTTGGTAACCGGCACTTCGTCATAATTCGGCGGATCAAACGCCCGTACGTTGTCGACGAAGAAATTGAATTCAAAACACGACAGGCCGGCATTGGTTAGCGGCCCGGACGGAATGCCATCGAACACCGGAGGATAATTGCCAATGATTTTGATGACCTGCGTATCAGCCGCGCAATTTCCGGCGCAATCGCAAAAAGTCCATATTCGAAGTACTTGTTCCGGCGAACTGATTTCCTTGAAATTCATGGTTGTTTCAAATTCAGGGAAACATAAGTCGCAACCCCAGGGCTGTACGGCCGGTAACGGTGGAATTGGGTCGCCGGCCAGTACGGTTACGTCCGCAGGCACATCCATTGGCCGTGGCGGTTCATGATCGATGGCAACTGCGGTTTGAACTGCGGAGGCGGAATTGAGACATTCATCTTTGGCCACCCAGGTGCGCCGGACGATCACTTTGCCGGGTTCACAATCCGTGACAACATGGAAGTAGGTGATCATGCCGTTGCCGCATGCGTCGACCGGTATGGGCGCCTCGAAGGAAATGGCTTCGGCACAATCTCCAATAATATCGGGAGGCATAAGCTCAAGTAGGGGTGGGGTGGTGTCTTTCACCTTTATTTTGGCCGTATAAACAGCAACATTTCCACATACATCCGTGGCTTTCCATTCCCGCCAGATGATGTATTCGTTGACACAGGAGCCTGGTTCGCGGCTGGTCCATTCGTCGAAGGTCAGAGCAACGTTTCCTGGACAAAGGCTGTTCGCCTCTACAAAGGGAATGGGCGTAGGTTCGCCGCATTCCACAGTTTGGATCTGGGTGGGCAAACCCGAAAATGTGATGGGGTTATTTGATTGGGCGGAGATGGAGTTGGCGTAAAAGAAAGCCAGGCCTAAAACCAGGCATGTAAATCGGTTTGTTTCAATGTGTAACATGACGGATTAGTCAATGGGTATGTGTTTGTTGAAAATAAGCCGGGGTTCAGGCTTTGTATGCACAAAGCCCGGCGCCCATGCTTCAGTGAGAGAGCCAAAATGAATAGATTAAACCGGATGGTCTTGCCTGGAGCAGACAAGCCAACGGAAAAAAGACTAAACTACGCCCTGCGTGGGTGTAGAAAAAAAGCATGTGCCTGAATAGGCGGAAGGAAAAATCGGTGGGAGGTGGGATGAACCTGAGCCGTTTGGCAGGTGGAATAGGATGGATTAAATCAGGATGATGAAGATTGTTGACTGCAGCATGTATTAAATATCAAGAAATTTTCCAATTTAAAATAGCTGCAGCATCCTTGAGGCGGGCAAATATTGAACTTATCCCGGAATTCCCAAAATTATCCGGAATAAAACAGTAAAATTTTACCAGAACTTTATTTGAAGGACACCGGTTACTGCTTTTTCAGAAAGTACAAATACACCGGAAGGTGGTCGCTGTATCCATTGATAAATATGTCGCCTACAAAAGTCCTGAAAGGGTATCCTCTGAAAGCGCCTTCTGTTTGCAACATCCAGGGTTGGCGGAATACCATGGCTTTATAAAGTTGCCATCCGCCCGCTTTTTTATTGACAAACCCTTTGGAAACGATCATTTGATCGAATAAATTCCAGGAATCCTTGTAAGCCAAGGTGCCATTGCCGTCTTTATACAGATCGAACATGGGGTTGTACAATTCGTCGTTTTTCAATTCATCGGCATGCCGGCGCGCGCGCAAAACATCTGTAAGGCTTTTGCTGTCGGGATCGTCGTTTAAGTCGCCCATGATGATGATTTTGACGTTCGGGTCAATACTTTTCAGGCTGTCGGCAACCGATTTACACACACTGGCTGCTGCCGCCCTTGCCCAGGCGGAACCAGCCTCGCCGCCTCTTCTGGAAGGCCAGTGGCCCACCATCACATGGATTTGATCTCCGTTGAAGATGCCGGTTGTGTATAAAATATCGCGGGTAAAATCAGTGATGCCGGTCGATGGATCTTTCAGGGCCACTGGAAAAGCTTTACTGCCCAACGGGGTGAAGTATTTAGGTTGATAAAGCAAACCCACGTCGATGCCTCGTTCGTCGGGAGAGTCGAAATGGATGATCTGGTAGTTTTTACTTTTTAATTCCGGCTGTTGAACCAGGTCTTCCAGCACTTTACGGTTTTCAACTTCAGAAACGCCAAGCACCGACACGCCGTCGGGTGAAAGTTCATTGCCTAACAAACTGATTACTTTAGCCATGTTGTGTTGTTTGGAAAGATATTTTTCCGTATTCCACAACAATCTTCCACCAGGTAAAAAGTCTTCATCATTCGTCGTAGGCGAATCAATGGTATCAAACAGGTTCTCCAGGTTGTAAAAACCGATGGAGGCTACTTTGTAATTGTCTGTCTTTTGGGCAAACAGGTTGTTTGCAAAAACAATCAGGCAAATGGCAATAAGGTGCTTCATAAATTATAGGTAAAAATCCCCACAAAGGAACGCTAAAAAAACCGCATTCGTCGCCGACTTTGCCAAAAATTAACACCCGACGTAAACAGACGATTTGCTACCTTTGCACGCCAATTGACCCACCGCCGGAGGTTTCTACAGACACATTTTCAATATGATCCTTTCAAAAAAATGATTGCCTCCAACCACATTCACTCTTAACCAATCCAAATGATTCGAAGTTATCTATTGACTTTTCTGGTGTCATGCCTGACGCACCTTTTGTGTGCCCAAAACGCAACCTTGAGCGGTATGGTAAAAGACGCCGACAACGACGCCCCACTCGCCGATGCGACTGTTGTCGTAAGCGGCACTGGTAAATTTGCCGCCACTGGCCCCGACGGCTCGTTTTCTATCGACGGGTTACCCACCGGCCAACAAACGGTACTGGTTTCTCACACCGGATATTTCCCCAAAGAAATGCGGGTCAGTATTCGTTCCGGAGCCGACAATAAACAATCGTTCGGGCTTCAGCGCGACCCATCAGCCAACAACAACAACGGAGATTTGCCGACCATTACCCTTGAAGAAGCCGACGCCGAAACCGAAGGATCAGGCGATATTGCGAACCTGCTCAATGCCAATCGCGATGTTTTTCAACAGGTCACGGGCTTCGGATGGGGTATTTTCAGGTTTCGCGAACGCGGTTATGACTCGGAACACTTTCCGCTTTTCCTCAATGGCGTCAATATTAATGACCCTGAAACAGGTTTCGCCGTATTCGGAGAAATTGGCGGTCTCAACGACGTGCTGCGAAACCGCGAAAGCAGCGTAGGCTTGAACCCATCTGAGTTCACCTTTGCTGAAATTGGCGGCGCCACCCGGATTGATACGCGGGCAAGCAGCCAACGCAAACAAATTCGTGCAAGTTATGCGATCAGCAACCGCACTTATACCAACCGCGTCATGCTTACTGCCTCCACCGGCCTGATGCCCGGAGGTTGGGCCGTCAGCTTGTCGGGCAGCCGCCGCTGGGCGCAGGAAGGTTATTTCGACGGCACTTTTTTCGACGGATATTCCTACTTCATGTCGGTTGATAAAAAGATTGACAAACGCCACGCGCTGAACTTCACCTTTCTGGGCGCGCCCTCTGAACGTGGAAAACTCGGCGATTCATTCGAGGAAATGTTCGACCTCGCCGGAACACACCGATACAACCCAAACTGGGGCTATCAAAACGGCGAAAAACGCAATGCACAAGTGGGCCATTCGCACCAACCGATCGGTATCTTGCGCTACGATTGGACGCCCCTGCAAGGCACTTCCGTCACGGCTTCCGTTTATGGCCAGGCTGGGCAACGCGGTGATACGCGGGTGGAATGGTTCGATGCCAACAACCCGGCCCCCGATTATAACCGCCGACTGCCATCCAGTATCCTCGACCCGACGCTCTCCGCCGAATGGGCCGATGCCCTGCGCAACGATGAAAATTTACGTCAGCTCGATTGGGAGCGTTTTTACCAGGAAAACAACCTCAACGTTGTTACCATCGAAAATGCCGAAGGCATACAGGGAAACAACGTAACCGGTAAACGTTCGCAATATATCATCGAAGACCAACGTGCCGACAGTAAAGAGTTGGGCTTTAATGTGGTGCTTAACCAACAGTTGAACGTTCGTTCCTCCTTGCAAGCAGGCGCCAATTACCGCTGGTACACCGGTCAAAACTTCAAAGTAATCGATGACTTGTTGGGCGGCGATTTTTGGTACGATATCAACAAGTTCGCATCGTCTGATTTTCCCGGCCAGCCAGAGCTTGAAGATAATGACGCCAATAACCCGCGCAACATCGTTCGCAAAGGCGACCGTTTCGGATACGACTACGACGAAAACATCAGAAATGGCGGCCTGTGGGTTCAAACGCAAACCAACCTCAGAAAAGTTTCTTTGTTCGCTGCCGCTGAAGTTGGATTAGCACAGTTCTGGCGCACGGGATATATGTTGAATCCCCGTTTTCCTGTCAATTCATTAGGTAAATCAGAGAAAAATTCATTCTACACATACGGTGTAAAAGGTGGCGCTACCTATAAAATCAACGGGCGCAATTACCTGTATGCCAACACCTATCTGGGCACTAAACCTCCTCAATTCCGCGATATTTACCTTGCGCCTCGCAACCGGGATGCCGTAGCGCCGGGAGCCGACGCTTATACAGTAAAAAGCATCGAAGGCGGATACATGTTGCGTTCGCCGCTCATTCGTACACGTCTGACGGGTTACCTGACCAATTTTGAAGGGGAGTTCGAAGCCCGCCAATATTTCGCTCCCACCGCCGGTGAATTTGCCACACTCATTCTTTCCGGCGTTAACCGCCAGCATATGGGCATTGAGTTTGCTTTCGAGTACAAACCTGTGCCGCAGTGGGTGTTCAGCGGCGCAGCCAACCTGGGTAACTATCACTACACAAATCGGCCCCTGATGACATTTACGCCGGATAACAAAGACTATGTGGCATTCGACAGTATTACATTGTATCACGATAATTTCAAGGTACATCGTACCCCGCAAACAGCAGCCACGTTTGCCGTGAAATATGAAGGTAAAAGGTTCTGGTTTGCCACCCTGTCGTTCAACTGGCGCGATGATTTTTGGTATTCATACGATGCGCTCCGCCGCCGTGCAGAAGCTGTGTTGGCCCTCGAACCCGGTTCCGATATCTGGAATACCATCGTAGAACAACAAAAAGCACCGGCTGCCTATACCCTCGACTTCTTCGGCGGTAAATCATGGAAAATTAAAGATGTATTCCTGTATTTGAATGTGGGCGTCAACAACATCCTGGACAATAAAAACATCATCGTTTCAGGGCGTGAAGCTTACCGCAATGCATTTGGTCGGGAACCAGACGACGAACGGCTTTATTCATCGGAAATTCAATACGCACCCGGTTTGAACTATTTTATTTCGCTTGGCGTACGTATGTAACCCCTCCTCAAACCTTTCACTTTTTACAACTTAAAACATTCTGATCATGTTTTTCCAATATAAAAAACACCCATTTTCGGCCCTCGCATCTTTGCTCTTGCTGTTTTCTTTTTTCTCCTGTGTAAAAACAGAATTCGACCAGCCGCCGGTGGGTGGCGATGGCAAAGACGTTCCGGTAAACACCACCATTGCCGAATTAAAAACTCGCCATGAAGTAGACGGCGGATACGATCTGATTACTGAAGATTTAGTCATTGGCGGTGTTGTTGTAATGGACGACCGTTCCGGAAACTACTACAAAACGATTGTAATTCAGGACTCTACAGGCGGTATTGAAGTGAAATTCAGCAATGGTTTTTTGTACAACCGTTACCCGGTAGGCAGGAAAATTTACATCAAATGTAAGGGCCTAACCCTCACTGACTACAACGAACTGATTCAGTTGGTGGGCGGTTACATCGAAGAAAATGGAATTCC
>JAEUUR010000175.1 GCA_016787465.1 Saprospiraceae bacterium
CAAACACTCATCGAACTGCTTCCGTTGTTTCGACCGTCGAACCCCAACCAGTTACCGGTGTTAGATGAACTGACGGCCATCAGCCCGTGGATACTGGATGCGTTACTTGGGCATGCTAAAACACGGAAGGCGCAATACCGATTTACCAATGACCCGGAAAATTTAAAATCGGCACTTTCTGCATACGAACTGGCTATCGCCTACCAAAACCGGATCAAATTGAGGTTCGCCGACGATCTGTCCAAATTTCAGTTCAACAGCTATTACAACACAACCTGCGAGTCGGCGCTTCAAATCGCTTTCGAACTTTACCGGATGTTTCAAACACCGGAGTATGCTGCGCGGGCTTTTAGTTTGTCTGAACAAACCAAAGCGGTGGTTTTGGCGGAAGGATTGTATAAAAAGCAGCTAAAACAGGTAGTTGGAGTTCCGAAGGAACTGTTGGAAGCTGAACGAACCGCGGAAGTCAAAATCGCCAATTTTGAAATGCAACTGTCGGAAACGGAAGATCAGGAACAATTAATTTTGATCAAAGACAGTCTATTTGCTGCCCGCAGGGAAAAGGAGGCCTTGGAATACCGGGTGAAAACGAATTTTCCGGCCTATGCCGATGCGCTGTACAGCTGGCAGGCCACGACAAAACTGGAAGATGTTCAAAACGACTTGCCGGAGGATGCGGCGCTGATAACCTATTTTTTGGGCGACCACAGTTTTTGTACTTTTTTGATTGCAAGCGATACATTTTGGATGCAGGAAAAACCCTTGCCTGAGGAGTTTATTACCGTGCTTGCCGATTTTCATCATTCGATCTCTGATTGGCAATATGCAAACGATTCTTCTGCGGTTTCAGGGAATGTTTTTTTGAAAAACAGCCATGTATTGTATCAATGGTTGTTGCAAGAGCCGCTTGCTTTTACTCCTGCGAAACGGCTGTTCATCGTTCCTGATGGACGGCTCGGCTCCATGCCTTTTGAATTGTTGCTAACTCAGGCTTATCAGGGAAGCTGGATAGACCGCGATGTGCCTTTTTTGCTGAAGGAACGAACGGTGAGTTACCGGTTTTCTGCGCGCAAAAACGCACAATTCAACAAAAATGAGGGTGCCTACGGGTGGGGCGGTTTTGGGTTGGAGGGTGATGATGCAACCCTTTCTGCTTTGAACCAACCGGCTGGATACACGGGCTTGCGGAATTTGGGTCCCTTGCCGTTTGCCGATGATGAAGTGTTGGCGGTACACAACTTGTTGGGGGGCGCATTTTGGTTGAATCAGGAGGCTACCCGCGAGAATTTTGTTCAAAATGCTGAAAAATTTGGCATTCTTCACCTGGCAACCCACGGCGTGGTGGATGAACAAAATGCATTGCGTACCCGGCTTTTGTTTCATCAAAGCAGTACGGGGGCTGACCCGTTTGTGTATGCTGCCGATTTATATAATTTGCAGCTTACTGCAGGCTTGAGCGTGTTGAGCGCTTGCGGGTCGGGTACTGGTTCCTGGCAAAAAGGAGAAGGCGTGATGAGCCTCGCCAGGGCTTTTGCCTTTGCCGGATGCCCAAGTATTGTGATGAGTTTGTGGAATATTTCAGATCAATCGACCTCGGATTTGATGGTCGATTTTTATAAACACCTGAAGGCGGGTGTGGAAAAAGATGAGGCGCTCAGGCTGGCAAAATTGGAATACCTGAAACGTGTATCTCCGGAGTATGCAAAACCCATTTATTGGGCAGCATTTGTCCCCATCGGCGAAATGGACGCGCTTCCATCAGCTTATTTCCCCGTAACTAGACCCTGGTGGTGGTACGGAGGATTGATTGGTTTGTCGGTTTTTGTCTTATGGGTGTTGTACCGATGCCTGAAACCAAGCGGTACCCCTTAATATT
>JAEUUR010000125.1 GCA_016787465.1 Saprospiraceae bacterium
CTGTTTTTTTACTTTCAACCACATCCGTTGTTGTTTTTTCGGACTCTTGTTTTGCCAGATCACGGGCTTCAGCCACCATCCGGGCATTTTCTTCACGGATTCGTTTGAGTTCATCGGTCGCGTTGCTTCTGGTGCTGGCCACTTCATCAGCGTATTGAAGTTTTGCCTGTTCGAGGCGTTCTTTTGCTTCTCCTACCTCTTTGGCGGCTGCTTCACGCGCTTTCTTTACCTCTTCTGCCGAGGCAACCCTGGCTTTTTGAATTTCCTCACCGGCCTGTCTGCGGGCATCTTCCACATTGGAATTGATTTTGATTACGGCAGAATCGGCTTTAGCCTTGCTTTGGGCTACATAAGCCTGGGTTTCAGCCTTCGCTTTTTCGATTTCTGCCAAGCTTGACTTTCTGGCTTCAAGTACTTCATTGTTGAATTCCAGTTTTTTGGCGTTTGCTGCTTCTCTGGCAGCGGCTACTTCTTGCTGCAATTGTGCTTTAATAGCCTCTGCGCGGTCTTTTTCTGCTTTGATTTCGGCGCGCAATTTTTCTTTGGTCTTTTCAAGATCATTGCGCAGGGCGGTCACTTCGGGGTCGGCAGTTGCTGTTCCGGTTGAATTCGTTTTTGCCGGACCGCCGGTTGAAGGTTTGGGGCCTCCTGTTGTGCCGCCATTGGTGCTTTCAGGCTTGGAAACGGAAGAGCCGGGAGTGTCCACGACACTGGATTTGTCGATAATAGAACTGAAACAACCAACCAACTTTTTAAACTCATTTTGACGGTCGGCATTGATGGTGAATTTATACTTTTGCCGGTCAACGAAATTGATGAAATTGATTCCAGTCAGATTGGCCTCCGATAACCATTGCATCGCATCCAGGTCGAGCTTTAAATTGTTTCGGTGCGTAGGTACGGCGCCGGGTACTAATTCATCCATACCGGTGAATCTGTAAGCCCGTTCTTTACCTGTAACATCTACGAACACCACCTGGTCGTCCTGATTAAATTCAATACCGCCTTGTGATGTAAATTTAGCAAAAATGCCTTTTTCATTGGTATAAAACTCAATGAAATAGGAATAACCACTACGAATCACAATGGCGAGTTGATTTGAGGTGGCAATTTGGATTCCGCTGAGCTTTTTATTTTCCTTGATCAAACTGGAACATTCCTGGCCATTCACAAAGCCTGGAATCAATAAGCAGAGCAGCATTAAGGGGAAGGCGTAACGAGCAAAAAGCTGCATAATGAAGATGATGGAAGATGGTTTAACTGTGTATGTTCTGTCGAAGCGGCAATATAGAAAGATTTCATTCAGCAAACGTAAGTTGTCTTGAATAAGTGTTTTTAAGACCGAACATTAGCGAAGATTTAAGGAAATCACCCAAATTAATTTGGTTGAAAACCCTTAAAAATAGGTGTTTTTTATTGAAAGGACTTCTTTCGTAATCAAATATGTCAAATGATTAAAATTATATTAAAACCGGGAAAAGAAGCCCCGGTAAAGCGTTTGCATCCCTGGGTTTTTAGCGGCGCTATTGCCCGGATCGAAGGCAAACCGGCAGATGGCGACCTGGTGGCGGTGTTTGATAAATCCGGGGCATTACTTGGTACAGGCCATTTTCACCACGGGAGTATTGCCGTACGCATGCTCACCTTTGATGCGCAAGCGCCGGATCAGGTTGTATTCTGGGAACAAAAACTCCAAAATGCTTTGGCGGCCAGGGCTTTGTTCATGGACGTGTTGGCGCCCAATGCAGCATACCGACTGGTACACGGCGAAGGAGACGGGTTGTCGGGATTAATTATTGACATGTACGATGGTACAGCCGTTGTACAGTGTCACAGCATCGGGATGCACCGGCAATTTGATTTGATCGCTGCTGCATTGCAATCGACTTTTGGAAAAAACTTGCAAGCTGTTTATGACAAAAGTTATGAATCCTTACCATCCAACTATGCGGAAAATGTGTCAAACCGCTACGCCTGGATAAAAAAAGGTTTTGATTCGGAGCTGATTCAAACCATCAATGAAAATGGCGTCCAATTTAAAGTCGATTGGAAAACCGGCCAAAAAACTGGTTTTTTCCTGGATCAACGCGACAACAGGGCTTTGCTTGCACGCTTTGCGCCCGGCAAACGTGTGCTGAATGCCTTTAGTTACACCGGCGGTTTTTCATGTTATGCCTTGAAAGCAGGTGCTTTACTTGTACACTCTGTTGATATTTCGGGGCGGGCCATGGAACTTTGTCAGGAAAATGTAACGCTCAATATGCCATTTAAAGGAGCTCATACAGGTTTTACAGAAGATGTACTTCGGTATTTAAAGCAATGTGAAACCAACTATGAAGTGATGGTGGTTGACCCGCCCGCATACGCCAAAAGCCTGGATAAGCGCCATAACGCCGTGCAGGGATACAAACGCCTGAATGTCGAAGCCATTAAAAAAGTGGCGCCCGGAGGTGTATTGTTCACCTTTTCCTGCTCGCAGGTGGTCGATCGCGAATTGTTTTACCACACCATTGCATCTGCTGCCATGGAAGTGGGCAGGCAGGCAAGGGTGTTACATCACCTGACTCAGGGCGCCGATCACCCGGTGAGTTTGTTCCATCCCGAAGGGGCCTATTTAAAAGGGTTGGTCATTAAGTTGGATTGAGGATCCCGGAAAATATCTGAAACAAGCGCTCAACTTTGCTGTATTTTGCACCAAATTCATCCATTTCAACTGATTACACCATGAAAAAATTGATTTTTTTAGCGGTCTTAGCACTTTCTGCCTGCCAGTATGCAGAACCTGCATCCGATCTGGTTATGTGCCACGATCCGAACAATGCCCTGGATTTGTTTGCTGCTTTTGCCGGTGATCCACAATTCAGGAGCATGCACCCGGATCCCGCCTCTACGGAGGTTAATTCAGAAGGGGCATTTATTCAATTTCCGGTAGAAGGTGGCCCCGATGGCAGAGGGTTTCTGGTGAAAGCAGCTAAAAAAACAAACCGCTATTTGTTGCTTTTTCATGAATGGTGGGGGGTAAATGACTATATCAAAAATGAAGCAGCCATGTGGAGTAAAGAGCTGAAAATCAATGTGCTGGCTGTTGATCTGTATGATGGGAAAGTGGCTTCGACTTCAGAGGAGGCCGGAAAGCTAATGCAAGCCAATGATGCAAAAAGATCATCTGCCATCGTGCTTGGCGCCGCGAAACACCTTGGAGAAAAAGCAAATTTCAGAACGATGGGCTGGTGTTTCGGCGGCGGCTGGTCTTTGCAGGCTTCTCTATTGCTGAAGGAAAAATCCAAAGCCTGTGTTATGTTTTATGGGATGCCGGAAAAAGACGTTGAAAAACTCAAGCAATTACAACCCAAAGTGTTGTTCGTCCATGCCATGAAAGATAAATGGATCAACGATGAAGTCGTGGCTACTTTCGAAACCAACATGAAAGCGGCAAATAAATCGCTCACTGTTTCAAGATACGACGCCGACCATGCTTTTGCCAATCCAAGCAGTCCGCGGTACAACGAAACTAACGCCAAACAGGCGAGAGATACCGTTAAAAGTTTTCTGAAAAGCAAATAATTACAGACTATGTCAACAAACCAATCCGACGGCTCATACGCTGCGCCGGAAGGCAGCGGAGGCCTGGGTAAACAAATTATTCTACTTGTACTCGTCACTACGGCAGCCGTGTTGGTGTACAAGGCTTTTTTCAGTGATGGTGGAGGGTTGTCTAATTTATTTCAGGATCCCAAAGAGGTGAAACTTACTTATGTTCCATCTGATTTTAATCCGAACCTGGATGAAGAAGCAACGCTCAGGGTACTTTCGGAACCGGAAGCATACAAAAAAGAGTTCGACGATATAGTGTACAATTTCAACTTGTCTTTGTTATACCACGTTGCCAATCGAATGGCCTTGCCCGATAGCCTTAAACGAAGACTGGAACCTGAATATCAACGACATCACGCATACCTTAAGTCCTTGTATTTCAATGATTTTGTGACGTTGAAGGACACAACTGCCAACCTGTACGAAACCTGGTACAACGACAATTCAAACCAGGCAGTGCAACTGTTTAATGAAGTGGCCGGTAAATACACCTGTTTTTTTGTCACACAGATAATGGCGACCCTGATGAAAGCGGATGGCGGAAAGTTTTACGCCAAAGGTAAAAATGTAGATACCCCATGCGGCATTGCGATTCAAGAAGGATTGCAACCGCTGGTTGCTCGGTTAAAGAAAAAAGCTGAAATTATGGATTTCAGTGCTTCGAGGGGTATGTTAAAAGATCGTGTGCGGAAAGGAATCGCGGAGTTGGCCACTTATGAATTAAGGAGTCGGCTCGGTCTGGATAAAACGTTGCAATACAAATTCTTAGGATTTTCCATTTCAGAAACGGATATTCGGGTAGAAGCGATCAGTGTGGTAAAAGCCGGATTCAAGCTGGATGAATACTTCGACGTCACATTCAGTCCCAAAAAAGGAATCGTCTATGTCACCTTGCCGCAACCGGTTATCTTGTCACACGAAGTGTATCCCAAAGTAGACAAGCTGGATGTCGGTTTTTTGGCCGGCATTACCGGCGATGAAATGAACCGGAACTTTAATGAATTGAGGCGCCAGTTCCGACAGGAGGCGATTGAACAGGAGCATGTACTTGACAAAGCAAAAATGCGCGCCGATTCTGTGATGAAAATGTTGTTGGGGCCCGCTATCAAGTCGATGGGGAAATCACTAAAGCTGGAAATCAGGTATCAAAACCCCAACCCATCATCACAGGAGAATGGGTTGGAAGATAAAATGCCGGCGGAAAACACCACACCGAATACGCCCAACGATGCTCCACAATCAAGCAAAGGAAAAAAGAAAGTATTGGCAAATTAGGTAATGGCTTTTGCTCCAAATGGCCTATCATTGCGACAGTTTGGAACAAAAGCTCCTGTTTTATGTCGCAACCTTCTGAAAATAAGCTGCTTAACGCAGCAGTTATCGTAGCCGCACTTGGCTATTTTGTTGACATTTACGACTTGTTGTTGTTTGGATTCGTCCGGGTGAAAAGTTTAACCGACCTTGGTTTTTCTGGACAGGATTTAACCGACAAAGGACTTTCCTTGCAAAACTGGCAAATGTTCGGCATGTTAATCGGCGGCATTCTATGGGGCGTATTAGGTGATAAAAAGGGTAGGGTGCGGGTTCTGTATTTTTCCATTGCACTGTATTCCATTGCCAATATTTTGAATGGTTTTGCCACGGGCTATGCTGATTATGCCTTTTACCGGTTGGTTGCAGGTATTGGATTGGCGGGCGAATTGGGGGCAGGCATCACCCTGGTTTCTGAAGTTTTACCTAAGCATAAACGCGGGTTGGGCACCATGCTGGTAGCCAGTATTGGCCTATCGGGCGCACTCCTGGCCTGGATCATCGAACACAATTTCCACTGGCGTAACTGCTATTTTTTTGGCGGGGGATTAGGCATTTTACTCTTGATCTTGCGGGTTAGTGTGGCAGAATCGAGTATTTTCAGGCAAATGGAATCTAATTCTACCCTGAGCCGGGGAAATTTTTTGGCCTTGTTCACCAACTGGGAAAGGTTTACGCGCTTCCTGCGTTGTATTTTCATCGGCACATCTACCTGGTTCGTGGTGGGTGTCCTGGTGTTTTTTGCCCCGGAATTTGGCAAAGCCAAAGGGATAGAAGGCATCACAGCGGGAAATGCGATTGCTATTTGTTACACCGGCTTGATTTTAGGCGACATCGCTTCCGGGTTACTAAGTCAAATGTTCAAAAGCCGCATCAAAATCATGGCTTTGTTCCTTGGCTTGGATGTTGTGGCTGTGCTTATCTACCTGACATTGCCGTTTTCCAGCCCAACCATGTTTTACGCAAGTCATTTTCTACTCGGGTTTTCGGTCGGTTTTTGGGTGATTTTCGTAACCATCGGCGCCGAACAATTCGGAACCAACCTCCGTTCGACGGTGGCCACATCGGTTCCAAACTTTGCGAGGGGCATGCAGGTTCCGATCAATGAATCGTTCAAATACCTGAAAAGCCCGATGGTAACCGGCAGTGTGATTACAGCCGGATACATTGTTGGCGCAGTTTGCTTGAGTATTGCTTTTATTGCCTTATGGGGCATGAAAGACACTTTTGACCGGGATATGGACTACGTGGAAGATATTTGATCATGTCTGGCGGCTTCCAGGTTGATCAATGGATTGGCATACATGGCTAACAAATATTGCCTGCCCATGCCTGATTCATCTTGCTTAAGCTGTTTGCTTCTTTCTTCAAAATAGCGGGTCAGTTGCTCGATTTCTTCAGGCGCTGCAGATTGCAAAGGTCTGTTGTCGCCAGTTAGCATCCGGTGTGCAACTTCGTTGATTCCATGAATCGCGTAATTTTGGTGGATCGAGTGATCAATGATTTCAGCCAGCGCTTCGAGCTGTTTTTTGGCATTGGGCAAGGTGTCAAAAACATCCAACTCCTCGTGCAGCGGTTTCCCGAAATGAAAATGCACCCTTCCCTTCTTGCCGCTCAATCCAAGAATCATGTGCTGCAAATCTTCTTCGAAACTTTTTTTATAGTTAGGGTCTGCCTGTTTATTGACAAACTCCTGCGCTTTGAGCAGGTCGCAGGGATCATATTCATACGAAATGGACACCGGTACAATTTGCAGCGACTGAAAATAGGTTTTCAAACCGCCATCGTGACCAAGGCTTAACATTTTTAATAACCCGGTTTGCGTACGATCATTTCCGTCTTTCGCCCTGCCTTCGCGTTGGGCAATCCAAACAGAGTCGATTCCCTGAGTTATTTGAAGCCTGATGTGCTCGGAAAGCAGCACGGAATAACGGTAAAGTTCTAAAGGTGTTCCGCTTCTTTTCACCACAAAACTTTTATTCAACCTGAAAATCAATTCCGATACCCGGTGACGCATGAGGTTGTCGCCAATGGCAATCTGGCTGGTGCGAAATCCCCTTTCAAACAAGGTCGTATTGAGGAATGCAGAGTCAAGTACGATATCCCGATGGTTGGATATGAACAGGTATTGTTTGCCAGGATCCAGCTGTTCCAATCCGCCATTGCTCAAAGTGGTGTTGCCTAACCTTTCGATGAGTTTCATCACTGGCAAAATGATTTTTGCCTGAAAAGCTTCAATCGATTTAACTTCTGATTTTAATTTGAATACCGCTTCAAAAAGGTCAGGCGGCATAAAAGACCGCATGCCAGCAACAAAACGTTCGTTTTCGAATAATTCCTGCAAATAAGGGCCAACGAGCGCATCATCTAAAATATACGGCTTGTCGTCGGAACCAGGTGGAATGGAAGATTGCATGTGGTGTACTTGAATAATTGAAACTACAGCGGGCGTGGGCAAAGGTACCAAACCCAAAGTATCAGCTGAGCTTTATTGTTTATTTTCGCCCTCTCTTGTTTGATAAAACGATTTTTCCATGCGCTTTTTATTTCTTCTGCTCTTAAGTTCCTTGCCGTTTTGGGGCAACACTCAAAAACTTTTCCCTGTACAGGCACTCTCTAATGAAACCTTGCCACAATGGGCACTTGACATGTATGCGCCCAACCCTAATGTGTATCTGGTGGAAGATGGATACCGGATTTGGCGCAAAAGTCATCCGGAAGAGAAAACCACATTTACGCAATATTACAAAAAATGGAGAAGGGCGCTCCAGCCATATATTCAGGCAAATGGGTTTGTAAAATGGCCGACTGAAGCTGAAAAACAATCGTTTTATCAGCGACTTTCGCAGATAAACACACCACCGGCCGGGTTTAACCCCGCCAATTGGGTAAACCTCGGCCCAATAGAAACCTTTAACACCAACACAGGCCCTGATCCATTGGCAAAATCGGAGCAAGCCAATATCTATTGCATTGATCAATCGCTTTCAAACCCGGATGTGTTGTATTGCGGCACTGAAGGAGGCGAGATATTTAAATCCAACAATCGCGGACAATCCTGGTTTTGTGTTTCTAGAAATTATGAAGTTTCAGCGCCAACTGCATTGGAAGTTCACCCAACCGACCCAAATATCGTGTTTGCCGGCGAAGGCGCTCATATTTTAAAAAGTACCGATGGCGGAGTTTCCTGGAATCAGGTGCTGGATGTTTGGGATTTGGGGGTTAACGAAATATTGATCAACCAAGCGAATACGCAAATTGTTTTGGCAGCCACTTTTAAAGGGCTTTATCGAAGCGAAGATGCGGGTGAAAACTGGACGCAACTTTTCCCCGAAGCGAGTTACGATATTGAATGGAAAACAGACGACCCAACTGTTGCTTTTTTATTGCGGAACGACCCTGCAGCAAAAATTTGCCGATTTTATAAATCATCTGATTCGGGTACAACTTGGAACTTGAAAGACGCAGGGTGGTTCTTCTCAGACGAGACCGGTGTAAACGACGGTGGTGCTCGCCTGGCGGTTACTAATGCCGATCCTAACCGCGTTTATGCTGTTCTGATTGGCGAAGCACGAGAAGGCGACGCCGGCTTTATCGGCATTTACCGTTCAAATGACGCCGGAGAATCCTGGTCACTCCCAAACCCGCCTGCTGGTGGCCCTTGGAATGATACCGATCATCCAAACATGGCTACCATAGGAAGAACCGGCGGCTATCACCAGGGGTTTTATAACCTGGGTTTCGACGCTTCCGACAGCAACCCCGACTTTTTGCTGGCTGGCTTCCTGAACCTTTGGTATTCTACGGATGGCGCCGCTTCCTTCACCTGTTTTGGCGGTTATTGTGGAAACAGCTTCAATTATGTGCACCCGGATTGCCAGGAAATTGAAATTAATGGCGATGATATCTGGATGACCAGCGATGGCGGTATCGAACATTCAACCGATCATTTCCAGACCCATTATGCCCTTAACCGGGGAATCACAAGCTCGGACTTTTGGGGATTTGGAACAGGCTGGAATGATGATGTGTTAGTAGGGGGGCGTTATCACAACGGGAATACAGCCTGGTATGAAGATTGGCTACCAGGCGAAAGTCTGGGATTAGGAGGCGGGGAAGCGCCAACCGGTTATGTCAACCCAGGTCCAGGTCGAAAGACCTATTATTCCGACCTCGGAGGGGTTGTAATACCTGAAATTCAAAATGGTTATGCCGAGTACTTTTCCTTCGGAAAATTTCCCAATGAAAGCTATTATGATGCTGAAAGCGGAGAAATTGAGTGGGATCCGCGTTGCTGGAACCATATGTTTGTCAGCCGCGACAATGTACTTTGGAAAACAACCGACGGCGGTTCAAACTGGGAGATTTTGCACGAATTCGGATCCGATGTAAACGCCCGCACCATGGGTTTCGAAATTAGTCGAAGCAACCCACAGGTCATTTACTTGTTTCAACGGGCGGCTTATTCTTGGGACCCCGGAAAATTGTGGAAAACAACCGATGGCGGGCAAACCTGGAATGAATTGGGATTGCCTCCGGGATACGCACGGCGTGTAATCTTAACCTTAAGCCCGGAAGATGAAAACCTGCTTTGGATTGCTTATGCCGACGGCGATAATGGCCAAAAGGTGTATCAAACCGTCGATGGCGGAGCCAGTTGGATAAACCTGACCACCGCTGATCTAGATGGCGAACATATTACCTACTTGATGCATCAAGGTGGCACCAATGGCGCCTTGTATGCGGGGACTTACCGGACGGTGTGGTTTAAGGATGAAAATTCCGCAACGTGGGCGCCCTTCAAAGATGGCTTGCCCAAGGGTATTGCAACCTGCATCCTTCGTCCGTTTTACCGGGATGGCAAACTTCGTATGGGCGCATATGGAAAAGGGATATGGGAAACACCTTTTGCGGTGGCCTCCAAACCGGTAGCTCAACCAATGGTGAACAAACGGGAAACGGCCTGCCCCGGTGATACCTTGCAGTTCGACGACTATTCGATGCTGCTGCATGCAGGCGCTAGTTGGTTCTGGGAATTTCCCGGTGGTCAGCCGGCTACCTCCACGCTGCGCAATCCCAGGGTGGTGTACAACGCATCCGGAGAGTATGACGTAAAGTTAACCGTGACGAATGGCGCTGACAGTTCTTCCAAAACGGTGGAAAAAATGATCAGGGTACAAGACCTGATTTCGAACAACCTGCCTGTTGTCAATGATTTTTCAAACGGATTACAAAATTTGACCATTGTAAATCCTGATAATGGAATTACCTGGGAACCCATCGTACTGTATACGTGCGAGCCGAATGGCGATACGGTGTATTCGGTCAATAACTACATTTATAGCGGATACGGAATTGATGATATTTTATTCCCAATTAATCTGGACTTAACCCAAGTAGATCAACCACAACTAAAATTCAATGTAGCATATGCGCCTTATTATGACGTAAATCCATTCATCGATTCGATGAAAGTCATGGTGTCGGCCGATTGCGGAAATTCCTTCAAAACTATTTTCCGAAGTGGCGGCGAAGCTTTAAGTACAACAACGAGTGGCTTAGGGCCGAATAACTTGTATGAATATGAAGTGTTTACGCCGGCAAATTGCGAAGAGTGGCGTGAAATAGTCCTTGATTTAAGCGACTACGAAGGGAAATACATCACCCTGAAAATTGTCAACCAATCAGGGTATGGCAACAATATGTATGTGGATGACATTAATCTTTCCGGGACATTCGTAAGTGGTGTGGATGATCCGTTGCAGGCTGTTACATTTTATGTCAGCCCTAACCCAACGGCAAACGATGCAGTCTTGTACGGCGCTTCGAACAAGTCGCAATCGTTTGACATCCGATTGTTCAATGTACTTGGCAAACAGGTATGGCAATCCTATGAGGCGACGACCACAGGCAATTGGCAAATTTCTGTTCCAATGGCCAATTTGCCGACAGGAATGTATTGGCTCAGTGCCTCGAATGGTACGGAAGTTCACACCTTAAAATTAACCAAAGCCAGATGATTTTCCGGTATACGATCCGGTTTGTTTTGGTGTTTTTTATCACGGCATGGGTTGGGGGATACCACTCTTGGCTTCAGTGGCCGCCTGCCGCTATCCATCAGTGGCGGCAGGCTGATGGCGCTTCGTTATCGTTGCAATATGCCATACAACCAAATATTTGGAAACCACATGTGCAAAACTTATTTCTGTCTGGCAACCCACAGGCGGTAGGAGAGTTGCCTGTGTTGTATTGGTTGTCGGGGTGTTACTCCAGGTTTTTTGATACGCCTGCGTACCCCCTGCGCTGGATCGGATTGTTTTTCCTTTTCTGGGGGCTTTGGGGATTTGGGTGGGCGTTGTTGAAGCAAACAAATAATCCGTTCCTGGCGGCGCTCGGCGCGGGTGTGCTTATGTCTTCTCCGGTGCTGAGTTATTACGGGCCAAATTTTTTGCCCGATGCGCCTGGTTTTTGTTTCCTGTTAATGATGATCAGCGCCTTGTATCGGGCATTTGAACGCCAAAGTCTCGCCTGGCTGGCGTTGGCGACGATTTTTTGTACCATGGCAGTTTTGCTGAAATTAAGCATGGCAATATTGCCTCTAGCGCTGGCAACCACCTGGTGTCTGGGCTTGAACAAACATTGGTGGAACGGCAATAGGCTTTTGAACAGCAAATTTCCAATTTGGGCCATATTGGGAAGTGCCGTTTTGATCATGGGGTTTCGTATTTGGATTTCTGAATACAACCGTGCAAATGAGGCATTTTATTTTCTGACAGCCGTCAGGCCAATCTGGAATTATGACCTTGGTTTTATCCTGGAAACCTTGGTTTTATGGTTTCAGACAGCTGCGCCAACCTTTGGTTCAATCGGTTTGTATGCTGTTTGTGGCGTTTCACTTTGGTTTTTGATCAGGTATTGGAAATCCATGCACCACAAAGTGAAAACTGTTTTGTGGCTGAGTTTCTTGGGGAGCGTGGCATATTGGTTACTGTGGTTCAGGATGTTTCGTGAACATGATTACTACATGATCTGTCTCTTGATTTTGCCAGTATTGCTGATTTTATGCCTTACAGAAATGGCAGCACCAAAGATGTTGTTGATGCTTTTTGCCGTCGCCTGGATTTTGGGTTTGGGGCATGTTGGATGGGTACTGAAAAAGCGAGCAGCGCTTGCGGTTGATCCGGCCAATTCATTAACCTTGCCTGTCGGCGCCTTTTTATCAAAAGAAGCATTGACGGCAGCGGGGATTCCCGATTCGGTACGCCTGTTTTGTCCGGAGGATCCTTCTCCTAACGTCGCATTGTTTGCCTTAAAACGGCAAGGAATCACAGCTTATACCTTGGGGTTCGATCCTTCCCTGGATTCACTGGTCAAATACCAGGAAAAACTGCGTATTGATTTTATGGCACTGCGAGATACCACCCATTACACGCCTGAATTGCGTACCTGTTTCCCGAACCTGAAAACTCAACTGAGCGGGTGGTATTTGTACAAACGATGATTTATTGCCCTGCCCTGGATTCCAATTGAGCGCGTTTGAGGGTAATCAAATGCCCTATGGGTGCGCCGTTCCGGTAGGCTTGTACACGCAGCGTTACCGGGCCGTCGGGCACCGGGGTTGCGCCAGCTGCTTTATTGGAAAATTGATCAGGCATGGTATCGTCAAATGTGTAATAAACGTCGATACCAGGTATTTCAGCTTCCATTTGGGCGGTTAAATGTCCATTTTGGTAGCTTACGGTTATGATCGGATCATAAACAGCTCGACTGAAATTCACGCCTGCTACGTTTGAACGGTTGAAGTGAACCTCCATCCGGCGACAGAAATCCGGCCAGTTTTTTGCCGATTTTGATGACCAGTACACCTCTGCGAGCGCCCATGCGCGTGGGAAGGTCATATATTCTGCATATCGCAAGGTTGGAATTTGTTCGGTCCACAGGTTGCCTTGTCCGCCGAGTATGTATTTTGAATCAATACCGTCAGGTACAGGTTCGAAGCTGTAACTGGTTTTACAACGCAGGGATGCATAGATGGGAGGGTCAATGGTTTGATCGCCCTGGTTATAATCGAGGTATGCGAACGTGGTAGGAGTCATCACAACTTCGTGCCCTAAATGAGCTGCTTCGATACCGCCTTTGATGCCCCGCCAGCTCATCACGGTAGCACCCGGAGAAATACCTCCTTCGAGGATTTCATCCCACCCCAGCAGCTTTTTGCCTTTGGCCTGCAGAATTTTTTCTACACGCCCCATAAAATACCCTTGTAAATCTTCCACATGCCGGATCCCCAGCTTTTTCATGAGCGCCTGGCAGCCGGGATCTTCTTTCCAATAACCTTTGTAGCATTCGTCGCCACCCACGTGGATGTATTGATTTGGAAACAGCATAGCCACTTCGGTGAACACCTTGTCGAGAAAATCATACACTTTTTCATCTGATGGATTCAGGGTGTTTTCGATGTTCATTTTGAACGTCCCGTTTCCATACCATTCAGCAAATTCAGTTCCCGGATTGACGGAAGTCGGCAGTTTTTTGCAACTAAGTTCCGGATAGGCAGCCAGTGCTGCCATACTGTGACCCGGCACGTCAATTTCCGGAACAATGGTAATGTGCCGTTCGGCGGCATACCGGACTACCTCCTTAATATCTTCGTGTGTATAAAAACCGCCGTAGGTAGCCGCTTCACCGGGTTTCGGGTCGGCCCTCTCGCCGAAATGACCGGTTCTGGCTACACGCCAGGCGCCAACTTCTGTGAGTTTCGGCAATGATTTGATTTCGATGCGCCAGCCATTGTCGTCAGTGAGGTGCCAATGAAAGGTGTTGAATTTATAACGGGCCAGTTCGTCGATATACGTTTTTACATCTGCTACGCTGAAAAAATGACGACTCACATCGAGCATCATACCACGCCAGGGAAATCTGGGGGTGTCGGTAATTTGTACGGATGGGACAGTCCATGTAAAATTGGCGATTGCTTTTGAGCTTTCAACTTCTGCTGGAAAGAGTTGCAACAAAGTTTGGGCACCATAAAACAATCCGGCAGGTTCATTGGCCTTTATTTCAATGTTTTTTTCAGATACATGAAGAGAATAGCCCTCTTTACCCAGGTTGTTTTTTTCAGAAACCAGGTTTAAATAAAGATCGGCCTTTTTAACTACGCCTGTCTGAAAAGTATAGCCGGTTGATAATTTTAATTTGGAAACAAGCTGGCTGATCACCGATAACGCTTTGGCATCGTTGCAGCCGATTGATGCGTTGTTTTTTAACGTAAAACTTCCTTTAAGTTGTTGTATTTCAAGTGGTTGAGGGATGATGTTTCGGGCGTTTTGTCCCCACATGGCGGTGCTAACCAAGAGAGAGCAAAGAAAAAATAAACGGCTCATTTGAATGCTTTTTTTGGTAAAACATTTTCGTGTGCAATGTATACCAAAAATGCATGTTCACAAGTTTTTGGGCTTTCTATTGTATCCTTTTTCTTCAAATGGTTGAAGTTCTTCCAGGTAAAGCGCTTCGAGTAATTTTAATTCCTTAGCCCAGTCAACATCTTTGCGATCATCATTTTCTTCATCAAGTTCTGCAAGTATTTCGAACACAAAACAATCTGGTCCGAAGGCGCGATAGTCTGCTTGAAGTGAGGGACTGGGGTGGCTTCCCATTTCAAGTTGAAGCTGGTACCGGTTCCAAATCGCTTTTAAATTTAAACTGCCTTCCACAAATATTTTACCATTGGAAGTGTTCCTGATCTGGAACACTCCCTTGGGCGTTTTCATTTGTTTGTAGGCCTCTTTTAATTCTTTTTTCGAACTCATTCTAAATTTTGATCTTTATTCGAACTAAACGCATTGCATGTTAGGCTCATTTCAATATTCTAAAAATCAGCCTACTTTTTTATCGTAAAATGATCATAAACCCAATCTTCCTTTGCCTCTCTGATTGCTTTATTAATACTGTCAATCGGGTTGTTGGGTTCAGTTTCGAATTTATTAATCACTCGGCCTTCAAAATCCCTGGTTTCTTGGTAAAGTAGGCCATCTTCATAACGATAGTAAGTCAAAGGATCCTGACGCCCATGATCGCGAGCCGAATCATCGCCAATTTTTATGACAAATGAACCATAGTCCGGAATAATTTTCAGGTTGACATTATCCAACACCATGTAATCTTGGCTGGGACTAAAAACATCAAAATCAGCATACTTCTCTGCAGGCCGGAGTTGATTTGGTTTAAAATTGTAATAATTGTTGTCGGTAAAACCATAGGGAGTTGTCCTGCTGAAGGAATAGTTGCCTCCATCAGGCTCATAGGTTGTTGGTTTTTTTTCCCCTTTAGATGTGAGATACCATATACCTCCGGCCAAAACTGCAACCAGTCCAAATTTTAACGCGTTACCCATGGCTTCATCCTTTTTTCTACGCTCCTCTTCGGCTAACCTTTCCTGCTCTTTCATAGCAAGATAGTCTGATTTTTTCATGAATTGGACTTCAATAATTCCAACGATAATATCTCTGAATTTGTTGATAGCGCCTTCTTTTTTACCAATGATCACGAAGTCATTTTTTTGACACCACGATGTGATTTTACTTTCGTTTTGTGGTACTTTGAAGGCAGCATAGTAGACACCGTTATCAGCCTTATTTGCAACAGCTTTTTCTAATTCTTTTGATTGCGCATTCAAAACTGGAAAAGCAATCAGCAGGAAAAAAAAGAATAAATTGAAAGTTTTCATGTTATTTAGAGAATTTTTTAAATGCGTAAAATACAGAAATACTTGCTTTTAGTGATTTTCCTAAATAATTTTTCTCTTCGCCTCCTTCTGATACCCAACTTAGCACATAACTGAGGTTTGCGGTAATTCCGATTGAATTTGAAAAGAAAAAACAAGCTTCCATTTCCGGCCCTGCCCCCATTGATATGTACCGATCTGAATTTCTTTTTATCACCCCAACGTCAAAAAATCTGAGGTAGCTCAAGAATTGAAGCCTTTTTCCTGGATTCAGTACTTTGCCAACACCTAAACTGAATCCTCCGTAATTTGAAATAGTATCCCGTTGGTTAAAAATCTCAGCCTTATTTCCAACGCCAAACATAAGTTGAGTTTTAAATCCAATATGATAGCCGACACCCTCATAATATACGTTGAATGTCTTGAAGCTTCGGTCAAATTTATCACGAATGGCAAACTGGGTGTAAGGTGAATACTCAATTCCGATGCTGTTCACTTGCGCATTAAGACTGCTTTGAAAACAAATAATGAAACAAAATAATGAAACTACTTTCATGATCATTTTTGCAGCAATTTTCGGAAAATTTATAAATACTTGCTTCGAATTTGATTAAAAATATCAAGCTGGTGGTAGATGCAAAAAAGGTTTGATCATTTAGTGAACCTACCACCATAACCTTTACAATTTAGGGGCAATTATAAATTTCTTCCTAAGCTGTTTAGCACTGAACCTTATCTCTAATAAATAAATCCCCTTCGGTAATGCACTCACGTCAACTGAAATAATTTGACCGGCATCTTCAGGTTCAAAAATCCAACTTTTTATTGACTTGCCGGATAAATCCAGAACATTGATGGTAAATCGCTCAGAGGGTATCAACGGCAACGAAATGGATAGCTGGTTACTGGTAGGATTCGGAAACAGCTGAAATTCTTCGGCGTTTAGAGTCAATGCTTCATCTTCCGTATCACTGCGGTTTGCTGTCCAACCATCCGTAATTACAGCCCAGGGTATCCGGATAAATTTGGGCCGGTAGGTATCCGCATTTCTGGTGTTTCCATTTAAACATTGAAATGGGCATCCGTCAAAAATTAAATCATCGGCTGGATCATTTACATTATAGGAAACCAATAATCCTTGCTGGTAATGGTTCCATTCCGGGTGGCTGAAAGCATTGTAGGTCGAAAGGTCATTTCCTTCAAAATCGGTATTGATCTGATACACTGTTTTCCTTTGATTAAATGGATCTCCATGCGCTACGCCGCCTTTGAGTAAATAAATATCCTTGCCTGCCCCGCATTGGAGGTACCCATTTTGTTGGGTGACCAAATAAAGGATGTTATCCCTTCGAATGACACTGAAGCCGGGAGAAACTCCATAGTCTGATATCGGAATTGCCTGGCTTGGGCTGTTGGCCCATCCTGAAGCTGATTTGTACTTCCAAGGTGCTAACGGATTATTTTTGGCGGTTCGGGCTACAAACGGCTTCCATATTTCGAGCGGTTGATTATTGTATTGAACCGTGAATTTTTTATTCCCGTAAATGAATGCATAATCGTTTGTAGTGGGGATAAACACCCAGCGCCCAAAAATAATGTCATTGGTTGGATGCAGCGCTTGAATACTGAAAAGTTGCAAGTTATATGGGCTCATTTTGGCTAAAAAGGTGCCCAGATGTGCCAGTGTACCAGTTGCGGATTCGTGGTATCTGTTGAGGAAGATATAAACTGTGTCCAGGTATCGGTATCCGTGCCCAGGCCAGAAAAAAGTATCATTTCCTATTTCTGAGCCTTTGAAAAACGTTTTAATCGCACTGTTTGGATTTTGAAGCGTTTTTAGTTGACTTGGATTGGATTTTCGTTGCAAGACGACCGTGTTACGTGCATTGGGCCAACAAGGAATCGTATTATTTGAGAAATTCCCGTTGTAACTATCCCCAAACAGCCACAGGATACTATCCGGGCTGATCGGTATGCTGATGGTCGCATCACCGGCGGTCCAACCGTTTGTTCTACGAAAATACTTGGTGAAGGTGGAATCGAAATTGCTTTGGGCGAAGCTTGTGGTTACAAAAAACATAGCCCAAAAAAGGGAAGTGGTCGCTTTCATATACAATAGGTTGTGAAAAAATCCGGGTTATACCGGTGCGACAAAGGTGGTATGGTCACTCCCATCCACACATCCCTGCAAGCCATGATGTTCAAAAAATCACGGCACTCACGGGAACCCGTGAATAAATTAAACCATGAACTTCAGGCTTATCATTTTCACCCGCGTTTCCAAGGCTTGATCACCAGACGCAGACTTTGGTCGTAGGTGAGGTAATTCCAAACCCAGTTGATGAAGATGAACACCTTGTTTTTCATGCCCAGTATAGCAAACAGGTGTACGAACAACCAGGCAAACCAGGCAATCATGCCTTGAAATTTGATAAACGGCAGATCAACCACCGCTCGGTGGCGTCCAATGGTGGCCATACTGCCAAGGTCTTTGTAGGAAAATGGTTGGGGCGTTTGTCCTTTTTCCAAAAGGATCAGGTTTTTGCTC
>JAEUUR010000237.1 GCA_016787465.1 Saprospiraceae bacterium
TGCAACAAAAACTTCATAAACAATTGATTTTTAGCGCTTTAAAAACGAACAAGGAGTCACAAGAGTAACATGAGTGTCATAAACACTCTTGTAACTCCTGTAACTCCTTGTAAAAAACCAAAAGAAATCAGACCCTACAAAGCCCGGTAACCGATCAATTTAGCCATTGGCGTTAGCAGGAACGCCAGGAAATTTTGAACCGGTTTGGGAATCGCCGCCAGATAGGTGCGGGATTTCAGATCGCGCAGCCAAACCATTACCTGAAGGAAAGGAGGTTGCCCTTTTGAGTCCAACTTCCCGTCCATGGCCAATTGAAACAGTTTTTCCAAAAAAAGATCAGTGTCGTAACACGGCGAGATGGTTTGGATCATAACCAGGGGTTCTTCGTCGGCATTCCAGTGGGCATGCGGCTGGTGCCGGGGCAGGGTAATCGATGCTCCAGCCGGTGTTTTCCCGGCTTTACCGTTTAATTTCCAGCTCAGTGTACCGGAAAGCACTTCGAAACTTTCATCGGCAATCTCATGGAAGTGTTCCACTTCGAAACCCTTGCCTTGAGGTATCGTGGTTTTAAATCGAACCCTTTGGCCGGCTGATTCATTGGAAGTTTCCAAAAACTCCACAATTTCACCGGTGGCGGGGTTGCTGAATGTTTGTCCGGAATAAGGCATAGTAGAAATCGAATTTAAAGGTTCAAAAGCAGGTTTGCCAGTTCCTCCGGCTTTGAGAGAAAGGGTGAGTGCCCGGCCTTCAGTTCAATGGTTTGATCAACGGGAAGCCGATCTACCATGCGTTTCTGAATTCCAAGCGTCACGGCCTGATCCAAGGTGGTGTGGATGTACACTTTTTTTACCTTTCCATACCGATCTTCTGAAAGTTGAAGTGGAGTTCCAACTGGGACATTTGGCTCTTTGGTAAGCAGATTACTGCACAAGAACACATCTGCCGGGCTGCAATCGTTATAAAATGCCGCTTCGAATATCTCTTTTTTCGGGTAGTGCCAACCTTCGGTTTCATTAAATATCAATCCGCTTACCAGCTTGGAGGCGGTATCCTGTAAGGCCGTAGCTACCATCGGTTCTCCATTCGGGATCAGAAAAGCGCACAGATACACCAGCTTATCAATTTTTTCAGGCATACGTTCTGCTACCTGGGAGATGACGATGCCTCCCCTGCTGTGGCCGATTAACACCACCGGCTTTTCACAGGTTTCAAGCACCTTACAAACCGCATCTACGTAAGAATCGAGGGTGACTTGGGAGATTGGCGTATTGTCCAAACCATGAGCAGGCAAATCAATTGCTGTCGAATGGTTTCCATGCTGACTCAGCAATGGCTGCATTTTGTACCAGCACCAGGCCCCGTGAAAAGAACCGGGCACAAAAACGAATTGTTTGTTCATTGGGTTGGTTTGAGTTTGTTGCGTGGCGCCATGGAAGCCCAAGCAGGCGCAGCACCATGCTATCAGGATGATGATTTTCAACTGTTTTTTCATTTTGCCAATGTTTAATTTTATTGGAAGGGGTTTGTGATAAACAGCAAACCCCTTTTGTAACATATATTTATTTGGAGGCAACGGTCCCTTTCAACTGACTTTCCAAGGTGGCTGTGTCAAATTCCACATAGCCGGCTTTTATCTTGCCCTGTTCGTTTAGTTCGTAAAACCCAAGCCAGTACAGCTTGATGGCATTTCCCGTGCCGGGTTGGCCGCGAAACATCCCGGTGTTGGTGCCGGTTACCCAACCGCGAAGTGTGACGATATTTCCGCTGACAACCACTTTATCGAGGGTGCGTTTGATATCCGGAAAACCGGCTTTAAATGCCGCGATGCGCTTTTTCATATCTTCCATACTGGTTTCTTTACCGGTAAAATAGTTTTTCCCGTCCGGTGCCCAGTAACTGATAAACTTTTCAATATCTCCCTTATCGGCGGCAGCAAGCATGGAGCGAATATTCAATTCAGCAAACGCGGCCGGATTCGGCAAACCTGCCATA
>JAEUUR010000155.1 GCA_016787465.1 Saprospiraceae bacterium
GGGTGAATTCCCAGGGTGCAGTGGCCAGTTTGGCTTTGATACCTTCAAAATCGAGTTGATAGGTGTCAAATTTTAAAGGGAACACACCGCGACGGGTGTTTTCACCGAGTACAACTTGATCCGGAGTAATTTTCTGGAAGAATTGACTGGTATTTTGTCCGATAAGCTGGACGATGCAAAGTAGTTTAATGGTTGCTACAAGTATTGGTTGTTTCATGCTGCGAAAATTGAGCCTCTAATTTGAGGGGCTAATTTCGGGCAAAAAAACAGTACGGAAACAGGAAAATTCGACAGCTACGGGCAAAAATGAATATTAATCGAACTCAATGGTATCTCCGGCTTTGAACGTTTTTTTATCCCCGCCGGGTTGAACAGGAGGTTCTGCTTCCGTTGGCTCCTCTGTTTCGAAAAGGCTTGTCTGTTGCGGCGCAGCTTTAGGTTCATCCACTTGTTGCTGCGCGACAGTGGCGGTTTTTTCAGCTCCGCCTTCATCCGTCAATTCCTTGATGCCGCTCAAAGCCTGATCGCTGAGCCGGTTTCCAACGGCTTTCCAACCTTTCAGGTCCATAAATTCGCCGAGCGACACCTCGCCGGACATGGGTTTACCCTTAATCTTGATGGTGTATTTGATCCGCGGGTTTTCCTTTAGCGAGCAGAACAGGATTTTAGACTTGTTGTGGTCGGTAAGAAAGGAATAACGTTCTTTGATTTTAGTGGTTTCTATGCGGAAACGTTTGACCATCGTCCAGCCTTTGTGACCGTCGAAATGCACGGCAGTGACGATCAGGTCAGGAGTGAATTTGCAAACTTGTTGTATTTCCTTCGGGTCGAAACGTTGTTGCACGTCCATATCCGTTACTTCATACGAACCGTCGTTGTAAAGGATAAACACATGGTCGCCGGTATCGAATTCGCCGAGCAAGGCGCCGCGTTCCTGGGTGTTCAACCTCCCGGTGATTTCATCGAACCACAGTTTTTGAGCGCCGATGGTACTCTTGCCTACTTCTTTTTGTTTGATTTGTTTGACGGGGTATTTGGTCAGCACATTACCCATTGAATCGCGGCCTTTTATGGCCAACTCCGCAAAATCGTAATCGAATATTTTAATCCGGGCGGTACTGGCAGGCGTCAGGGTTACCTGTACAACCTCGCTTTCTCCGTTTGGGTTGGCAGTGAGGTACATCACTTTGCTGCCTTTGGTATCGGAGCCAAGTTGATAATCTTTGTCGCGGGTGATGGCGGTTACGTTGAAACGTTTGACAAACGATTTGCCGGTTTTGGCATCGGAATAGGCCAGGTTATAGGTGGTGCGTTCGTCGTTTTTCTTCCAAACGGCCACATGAAGGATGTCTTTTCCAACAAACACTTTATCGCCGATCCGCACTATTTTCATCACACCATCACGGCGGAAAATGATTACATCATCGATATCGGAGCAATCCTGTACGAATTCGTCCTTTTTAAGTCCGGTGCCGATAAACCCGTCGGCCCGGTTGACGTACAGTTTGGCGTTGTTGGCTACCACTGCCGTAGCCTGGATGGTATCGAATGCAGCAATTTCAGTGCGGCGTTCTTTGCCTTTCCCGTATTTTGTGAGCAGGGTTTCGAAATACTGTACGGCGTATTCCGTCAGGTTTTCCAGGTGGTGTTTGGTTTGTACAAGTTCATCGTTCAGCTTGGCGATTTCTTCATCCGCTTTGAAAGAATTGAACTTTGAAATCCGCTTGATCTTGATTTCCGTCAGACGTACCAAATCCTCTTCGGTGATATCGCGCAGGAGTTTGATCTTTTTGGCTTCTTTGGCATATCCATCCTCGCTCGGCGTGATGACGTATTTGCGCAGGCCCTTGTCGATGGTTTCCAGCACGGCTTCCCAGGTTTCACATTCCTCGATGTCGCGGTAGATGCGGTTTTCGATGAAAATCTTCTCCAGGGAAGCGAAATGGAGTTTTTCTTCAAGTTCCTGTTTCAGGATTTCAAGCTCCTGTCGCAACAACTCCTTGGTATGTTCGGTGCTGATGCGCAAGAGTTCATTCACCTCGGTAAACACCGGCCGGTCGTCGACGATCACGCAGCAGTTCGGGCTGATGCTTACTTCGCAATCGGTAAATGCATAGAGTGCGTCGATGGTTACGTCGGGGCTAACGCCGGGTTGGAGTTCGATTTCAATATTGACTTCGGCCGCTACCTTATCGATTACTTTTTTGATTTTGATCTGGCCTTTGTCGTTGGCTTTCAGGATGGATTCGATCAGATCGCCGGTGGTTACGCTGAAGGGTATTTCGGTGATTTGCAGCGTTTTTTTATCGATCTCTTTGATTCTCGCACGTACGCGCACCTTGCCTCCGCGCGCGCCACCGTTGTAGTTGCTGGCATCGATCAATCCGCCGGTGGGAAAATCAGGAATCAGTTCCGACTTTTTACCTTTCAGCGAAGCGATGCTGGCTTTAATCAGTTCGATGAAATTATGAGGCAGAATTTTGGTGCTCAAACCAACAGCGATCCCTTCGGCGCCGTGGGCCAGCACCAGCGGGAATTTCATGGGTAAATGAACAGGTTCGCGTTTACGGCCGTCGTAGCTCATTTGCCAGACGGTGGTATCGTGGTTGAACGCAATATCGAGGGCAAATTTGGTCAGGCGCGCTTCGATGTAACGAGCCGCAGCAGCCGAATCGCCGGTGCGATAGTCGCCCCAGTTACCCTGGCAATCGATGAGCAGGTCTTTCTGGCCCATGTTGACCATGGCATCGCCAATGGCTGCATCGCCATGCGGGTGGTACTGCATGGTTTGACCGATCAGGTTGGCCACTTTGTGGTAACGCCCGTCGTGTTGTTCGAACATGGCATGCAGGATACGGCGTTGAACGGGTTTCAGTCCATCATCGACGGCCGGCACGGCGCGTTCCAGGATGACATAAGAAGCATAATCCAGAAAATAATTCTGGTACATCCCCGACAGGGTAACGATGGTGTCTTCCCCGTTTTGAGAAGTGGTTGGCGGAACGGATGTGTCTTTTACTGCTTTTGCCACGGTATTGATTTTTCAAAAGGCAAATTTAGGAGGTTCTCTGAATTTAAAACAAATTTTTTTAAAAGTGAAATTTTGCCGGAGGCAGGCGCTCGGCTGTTTACCTGTACAATCGGATGAATAAACAATTAAACATTGTGTATTTTTGCCGGCCCGAATTTTCCAGTTAGGTGGTCTGCTTCCGATCTGCGGCCTGAAGGCCTGCTTACTGGACGGGCTGAAGCCCGTGCTACCTGAAATCAAGCATCCAATATCCAGAATCTAGCATCCAGAATCAAGCATCCAGCATGTCCGATATCATCTTCAACCTGATCAACAAAGAATTAGCCCGCCAACGCCACGGTGTGGAATTAATCGCCTCCGAAAATTTCACCAGCCAGGCCGTACTCGACGCTATGGGCTCCTGCCTGACGAATAAATACGCCGAAGGATACCCCGGTCGTCGTTACTACGGCGGTTGTGAAGTGGTGGATGAGATCGAGCAATTGGCGATCGATCGTTTGAAAGAAATTTTCGGCGCGGCCTGGGCCAACGTGCAACCGCACTCCGGTGCGCAGGCCAACGCAGCTGTGTTCCTGGCTTGCCTGCAACCCGGCGACAAAATTCTCGGTTTCGACCTGGCGCATGGCGGCCACCTGTCGCACGGCTCTCCGGTGAATTACTCCGGAAAGGTGTACAAACCGACCTTTTACGGCGTCGAAGAGGATACCGGTCGCATCGATATGGACAAAGTGGAGGCGCTGGCCCTTGCTGAAAAACCCAAGTTGATCATCTGCGGCGCTTCGGCCTATTCCCGCGATTGGGACTATGCCCGTTTCCGCAAAATCGCCGACTCCGTGGGTGCGTTGTTGCTGGCCGACATTGCGCATCCGGCCGGATTGATTGCGGCCAAACTGCTGAACGATCCGTTGCCACATTGCCACATCGTCACCAGTACCACGCACAAGACCCTGCGCGGCCCGCGCGGCGGTATCATCATGATGGGCCAGGATTTTGAAAACCCCTGGGGCCGCACCACCCAAAAAGGCGCCCC
>JAEUUR010000159.1 GCA_016787465.1 Saprospiraceae bacterium
TTTACCGCGGCCATGACGCAATCCGTTTTGGAATTGGCCGGTGTATTTGGAAGTGGAAGAATACCGGTAGGTGCCGGTTCCATTTTGGCAATTGCCACTGATGCACTGGGCATGGAGTGGGGTTTGTGAGGTTGCTAAAAATGCAAGTAGGATGAGACGGGAGATAAGATTAAGCCCCTTCATGTTTCTGACGGTTTTAATGTTGAGAACAAAAAATGTACGGGTAAACGAAGGGTGCAAGGTATTGCTTGAATTGATAAAACTTGAAATCACAGACATAAATATGCAATAAAAATTCATGTGAATGCGAACATCGTGCACTTTGTTCGCTTTTAATTGCACAGTTATGAAAGAAATTCAGGTTCCGGCATCGTTCATGTTTGTTTGAAAAGGATTTGCCTTTGTGAGGCAACCGAGGCGGATTAAAGTGATGCAAGAACACGGATATTAACCGAATATTGTGCCAGACATATTTTACTGAATTGAAATTTGTACATTTGTGCGCCGAATATTCGGATTAAGATTTTGATTTTCAATAATTTGTAATTTTTTTAAAACCATGTTAAAAAATTTTACCATCTGGTTAATTGCCGTGATAATGCTCTATGCCTGCGGGCAAAACACACCGGTTGTTGATCCAAACAGCTCGGATCCAACCAAAGACGGAAAACACTTCGGCGCAATTATCAATGCCGACCAGGCTATCACTTACGATTCCATGATGCAAAAAATGGCGGGCATCGACTCCATGAACATGAAAGTAACGGGTAAGGTGCTGGAAGTGTGCCAGAAAAAAGGATGTTGGATGACTATTGTTTCTGATCAGCCTGGCAAACCGGAAATGCGGGTTACGTTTAAGGATTATGCATTTTTTATGCCCAAGGATTTATCTGGCAAACGGGTGGTGGTCGACGGCTACGCGTACACAGAAACTACACCGGTTGATGTGCTTCGCCACTACGCGGAAGATGCCGGAAAATCGCCGGAGGAAATCGCCGCCATCACGGAACCCAAACGTGAGCTTTCGTTTGAGGCTTCCGGTGTTTTGATTTTGGATTGATTTATAACTCTTGCATTTCCGAGTAATAGATCAATTTCCACTCGTTGTTTTCCTCCTTAAAAAACTGCCGTTCCAAACCGTAGTTGACCATAGGGTATTGCATTTTTTCAATGATCAATACATCGCTCATGGTTTCGTACGATCTTTTCAGTCCGGGGTCGTTGAGGTCGGGCATGTGCAGCATTTGCCAGGTTTCGGGCTCCCAGATGGTGAGTACTTTTTTAGCCGAGCCGTCGGGTTGTTTTTCGGCTTTTTCACCTTTGAGCGGCCATTCGATGTGGGCAATCTGGTAGGCGCTGTCGGTATGGAAGGTATTGTAAAAGTTCAGGAAATCTTTAGGCAGATCGACGAATTCAGATGATTTTTGTGTCGGGCCGCTACTGGTATTGTTGCAAGCAATCGCACTAAAACAAAGGGAAAACCAAAAAAATAAACGCATTCGTTGCATTATTTAGGAGTGATGAATGGAAGATCGATACTTTTGGGCGTTCTGAAAACCTGTTTCAAAACGTAGTTTATTATGCGCGGTGTCACCACCATTTTATTGTTGATTCTATCTAACGTATTTATGACCTTCGCCTGGTATGGTCATTTAAAATTTCAGCATTTAAAATTTTTTCAGAAGGCCGGTTTATTCGGTCTTATTATTGCCAGCTGGCTCATTGCTTTTCTTGAATATTCATTGATGGTACCTGCCAACCGGATGGGCTACAAAGAAAACGGAGGCCCTTTTACCCTGGTGCAACTCAAGGTGATTCAGGAAGTGATCACCTTGCTGGTTTTCACGGTTTTCACTTTGCTGTTGTTTAAAAACGAGCAGTTGAAATGGAATCATCTGATTGGTTTTTTGTTTCTGATACTGGCGGTGTATTTCATCAGGAAGTAAGATTGCCCGTTACATTCAGGTTGATGCCGCCGTAAAAGGCGAGGTCTTTATTCCTCAACAATTTGGTCCAGAAAGCGATTTGGCCGGTGTGATATGAAAGGTGTTCGCAAATATGTACGCAGATGCCGATCCCGCTCATTTGAAAACCCTGCACCGTTCGCACGCGCATCATTTCTTCATCAGTAGTCGAACGAATTACTTCAAATGCCTCCGATACCGTCGTTTCCAGCCTTTTTTGTAATTCATCTTTGGAGAAGCCGCCCCTTGCCTCAAATTCCGCATCCCGAACGCGGTGGTCGGGCTGGTGGCCTAGCGATGCAATACCGTATTGACGAATATTTCCACAAAGGTGAAGAATCAAATTGCCAACACTGTTCGAATTTTCATTCGGCCTTTTCCATACTTCATCTTCCGTGAGTTCGCCGAGGCACTGTAAAATGCGCGGCGGGTTTTCTTGCATTCGAAGCAGGATTTGAGATTTAAACTCTTGAATTTCAACGCTTTGCATTCATATTTGTTTTTGCAAAGATACACGTCGTATCTTAATTTGGGCATGATTTTGAGTGCTGTTGAATAATTTTTAATGAACGAAAGAGTGCTTTTTAATAAATGGATAAATTTATTTTAGGTTAGTCTAAAAATTAATTTAACTTTGCCGGACTTTGTTAGCAGCCTTCACCCAATCGCATTTATTCATACGTTGACTGCATGTTAATTACACCAGCTGAAGAAAATTACCTCAAAGCAATTTTCAAAATTGCAGAACAGGAGGATAAACCTGTTCAAACCAATGCCATTGCGCACGAAATGAACACCGCGGCAGCTTCCGTGACAGATATGTTGAAACGGCTGGCTGAAAAACAACTGATCACCTATGAAAAATACCGGGGGGTGCAGCTTTCGCCAGCGGGCAATCAAATAGCCACTGTGCTCATTCGAAAACATCGACTCTGGGAAACATTTTTGGTTGATAAACTGGGTTTTCCATGGGATCAGGTGCACGAATTGGCCGAACAACTCGAACATATTCAAAGCGACACATTGACCAGCCGGTTGGATCAATTTCTCGGTTTTCCGAGTTTTGACCCGCATGGCGACCCGATTCCGGATGCTCAGGGGCGCTGGAATCGAAGGGCTCAAATCGCGTTGTCCGACATGCAAGCCGGCCAAAAAGGCAAACTCACCGCGGTGGCCGACGATGCTGCCCTTTTCCTGCAATACCTCGATCAGCTCGGACTGGCCTTACACGCTGAAATTACCGTGCTTGAACGCTTCCCGTTCGACCAATCCATGAAAGTGCTGATTGGAGAAAAAGCCACCGTGTTGAGTGAAAAAGTTTGTCAGAACCTTTATTGTGCTGTTTAATCTCAAATCAAACGTAACGATGAAACAACATCCGCATCAGTCACTTTCTGAAGTACATGGTACCATTACCACGGAAGTAAAAGGCAATTTTTGGAAAAGGCTGTTCGCATTCATGGGGCCGGCTTATTTGGTGAGCGTCGGTTATATGGACCCGGGTAACTGGGCCACCGACCTTGCCGGCGGCAGCCGCTTTGGGTATGCATTGCTGTGGGTATTGCTCATGTCGAACCTGATCGCGCTGTTGTTCCAGAGCATGTGCGCGCGCCTGGGCGTGGTCGCGCAACGCGACCTGGCGCAGGCGTCGCGGGAGTTGTACCACCCGGCAGTGAACATTTTCAACTATATTTTAGCTGAAATAGCCATTGCAGCCACCGACCTGGCGGAGGTAGTGGGCATGGCGATCGGGTTGCAACTGCTGTTCGGAATTCCGCTTACCTGGGGCATTGCGATCAGTGTGTTGGATTCTTTTTTGTTGTTGTTTTTGATGCAACTGGGTATCCGGAAACTGGAGGCGTTCATCCTTGGGCTGGTATTAATCATCGGGATTGCTTTTGGTATACAGATGATGCTGGCCAAGCCTGATTTAGGAGAAATTGCCGGCGGGTTCGGACCGTCTATTCCAAGTTCCGACGCCTTGTTCATTGCCATAGGCATCATTGGCGCAACGGTCATGCCGCACAATTTATACCTGCATTCAGCCCTGGTCCAATCCAGAAAAATTACCCGGACGGATGAAGGAATCCGCAAAGCAATTCGGTTTAATATCATAGATTCGGCTATTGCCCTGAATTTTGCATTGTTTGTCAATGCGGCTATTCTCATCCTTGCGGCGGCTGTTTTCCACAAAAGCGGATACAACGGCGTTTCGGAAATTCAGGATGCACACCGGTTGCTGGAGCCTTTGCTGGGTAAAAACTATGCACCTGTTCTATTCGCCGTTGCACTGATCGCAGCGGGCCAGAGCAGTACCATCACCGGCACCTTGTCGGGTCAAATTGTGATGGAAGGGTATTTGCACTTGCGGATTGCACCCTGGTTGCGCCGATTGATTACCCGTTTGCTGGCCGTGGTGCCTGCGATTATCGTTGTTTCGATTGCAGGGGAACATGCAACAGGCGACATGTTGGTGATGAGTCAGGTGATATTGAGTATGCAACTCGGTTTTGCCGTGATTCCGTTGTTGCATTATGTTTCGGATAAAAAACGGATGGGCGCCTATGCCGTCGGATTTTGGGCTAAATTAGGCGGATGGCTTGCAGCACTGATCATTGTCGGGTTGAATGCCCGACTGGTAGTTTCGCAGGTAGAAGCCTGGCTTGCTTCACCTCAGGCCTGGGTTGTGTGGTGGTTTGTAATTCCGGGCTTGGTGTTCGCGGCAAGTATGTTATGTTATATTACATTTAAACCCTTGCTTGCTAAATTTCCGCACAAAACGGAACGAGTGCCGCACGCGCCGTTTAAAGGAATTGCACCGCTGGAGCAGCCCGCCTATCATGAAATTGCGGTGGCGCTTGATTTTTCAGATGCCGATCAAAAAACCATTGAACACGCTTTGCACATAGGCGGCAAGTCGGCGAAATACTTTCTGATTCACGCAGTTGAAACCGCCGGCGCCTGGGTGATGGGCAGCGATATCAGCGATTTGGAAACCCACAGCGATGTGAAAAATATGGAACAATATGCGACGGCCTTGCGGGAGTTGGGATATGATTGTGAAGCATTTATCGGGTATGGATCGGCGAAAAAAGCAATCCCGATTTTGGTGAATGAAAAAGGCGCCGACTTGCTTGTCATGGGCGCGCATGGTCACCATACGTTCAAAGATTTGATATTCGGCACAACGGTGGGGGCCGTCAGGCATGCGGTGAGCGTGCCGGTATTGATTGTGCGGTGATTACTTCTCCATCATCATTGCCCATAAATCTTCATAGGGGATGATTTCCACGGCGAAGGTTTGGCTGCCTGCCACTTGCGGTTGCACCGAGGCGAGTACTTCCAGTTCTTTTTTGATCTTTTTTTCTGCGGAGGCGGAGCGGTAGTCCTTTTTGGCGTACGCAAAAAGCAGGTTGACAAAAGCGGCGGAGCGTTTGTTGAGATCGGTATCCAGATAACGGCGGCGGTATTTCTCCAGGGCATCGGGCGACACGCCAAAATCCTCGAAGGTGCCATTCACCAGCGCATACACCACCGGAAGCAACACCAGGGGGATGTTCATACCTTCTTTATCTTTCGTCAGCACCTCAATTTCAGTTAATAAACTTCATTAAAAGTTAAATGGACTGAAAATATTATAACAAAAAACGAACATTTTTAATGTTTATTTTAAAAATAAAACCATGTTTAATGTTTTGATTTTGTACTTTTTGTGGTGAATATTGTTGGTTTTGGGCATAAAAAAGTGTTGTTTTTTTTTACTAAAAACTGTGCAAACTGTCGCAATTTTTGTGTTTGATTCAACCGAATTTTGCGATTTAAGGCAAAAATTAGGAAAATCGTTTCAAAATTCGATGAAATGGATAACTTCGCAAAAACACGAAAGGAACTTGCTGCCGAGTATGGAATAGACACCAAAACATTACAACGTTGGTGCGAAAAGGGTGGAATTTTGCTTGAAAAACGCGAGCGGATTAAACCGAAAATGGTTGCTCAAATTTATGAAAAATTCGGGCGCCCGATAACGCCCGATTATGGTTCAAAATAGTGGAAAATGCCATTAGGTAATCGAGGATGTACCCGGCACCTTTGCAGTGATAAATTTTCCGTCGGGTTCATTTGAGAATTTTTTTTCGAGTTTCTGTCGGAAAGAGTCTTTCACAATGCATTGAAAGGTATGTCATTTATTTATCTATTGGGCGAAATAGGAGCAATAGCCCTCGGTTCATTCAATCCCAATGGCAGGAATGGCTAAATCCCTGCACTTTGCAAAAAAGTAACCAACGCGTAAGCCAAAAAGCGTCAAGAGTAGGCACAATCAATTTTTAACTCATTAAATATTTTATTATGAATAATAAAATATTAATTCTTATTTTGGTTTTTGCACTAATTCTTGGAATTAACTATTCTTGCTCTGAGGAAGCGAGCTTGACTCCTAACGAGAAACAAGAAAGGCTAAACGCATCAGACCGCGATATTACCGTTCTAGATGCAGAAACTTTTGAAATGACATCAAACAATGGAAATTGCTATACTGTCACATTAGAACGGATGTCTGATAACAGCATCAGATACAGTAAGGTGCCAACAACATGCTCTTCTGTTGCATCCTCTCATACAGGAGTATACATGACCCATATGATAAACCCGGATATAAATGGGAAAATCAAGTTGGATGACGGCTATACTTATTGGTATATACCTCTTAATGGAACACAGGCAATGGATATTTCTGGCGGTGAAATCATATGCTTTTGTGAAGAACAATATGTAGATGAAGAACAGTTATGTACTGGCCAGGGAGAATGCAATTGGGTGGCCGGAGGCCGTTGGAGGCGGTGTACGGAAGATCCTTGTTGTGAAGATTGTGATCTTCGAATATGTATTGGCGGGAATGTGGCTGGTAGCCTAAACATCCAAAACGCAAATGGAATTATAGCTCGGTCGGCATTTATTAGAAGTGTTTATTATGGAAGCAATACTAAAATTGAAATTAGTCGGCAAGGGAATACAATTGTTGCTACCCGGTCAGTAATATCTGGGACTTCTTATCCACGCCATTTGGTTAACTTGACTACTCTACCTGTCACCGAAGGAAAGATTAACATTCCTTCGGGTGGAAGCTTTTGGTTTATCCCCTTTGAGTCAGGAATAGCGGCAATGACAGATCCGCCTGATGTATCATGTGTTGCTGACGGAGATTGCACCAAATGTGAAATTAAGCTAGGGCCCACTGAGTGTTGGGAATGTTTTTGTACGGCGTACTCTACAACCCCAGATTGTGACATGGTGATTAATGAAAATGGTGGAGTTTTGGTGCAAGCCACCCAGGTGCACCTAACAGATCTATAAAATTAGGGGTTAAGTAAGCATTAGTGTTGGCTTTTAATATTTTTTGCTTGAAAATCAACATTAGCGTTTATGCAAAAATTCCTGAAAAATCATTTGTTCAGGCACAAAATGCATCCTCAATCGGGGTGCTTTTTGTGTGAATGAAACTCTCTGAGATCAATCTGTTGAATTGAAAGTATGTAGCCCTTTAAATAAGGAAAAATGCTTGTATTACAAACATATTTCTTTATTTTGACCAACACTTTTTTACTTAAACTTAAAATAAGTATGCGCCTAATTTTTATTTTTATTTTGCTTCTGCGCTTCAATTTGTTGTTAGCACAGACTTCATACGCAGTGCGAGTTATGGAAACTGTTAATGAAAAATTGGCCAACATTAAACAAGGCTATTTTGATTGTGGTTATCATTGGAAATCAGCAACTGACAATGATACCAGCTCAAATTATGCCCGCATTTATTTTTTTAAAAGCGAAAGTTGGGAGGACAGTATATGCCGTTTTGTAATGATGCGTGATGGAAAATTAAGCGAAGCATATGATGGAACATACTTTTATTACATAAACAATAATGCTCGAACCATATCGGCCTCTCTGGTAAGTGAAAAAGGAGGAGTGGTAAAAATTCTCAGAAAAAGTTCCCGTGACTTCCTGATTTTTCGACCATACATTTTGCAAAAACCGGCATTTGCATTGAGCAAATTCAACAATGCAATCGTTGATACATTCGAGATGCAAACAAAAAAAGCTGTGCGAATTACTGTATTCGATTCATTTAAAAATGAACTTAAACTTCAGCCAAGTGATCCGGACATGGCGCAGGTAAAAGAGGTTTTTGAAATAACCTTACCAGATGCTACCCTTTTTAGAAAACAGGAAATTATAAAATTATTAGCCTGGCCTCAATACCTAGAAAACAATTTGTCTCCAATTACGGTCTTGTCAGATTCAATTACTTTCGAACATATTTTTAATATAGCATTACTTCAATCAAACGGATACGAATTAAAACTCCTTTCGAAAAAAACTTCCACCCAATCTCCCCAATTTTCAATTAAGGCAGGAGACACATTACCAAGTTTTAAATTATTTAATTTAGAGGGAGAAGAATTTTCATCGAAAAACCTTACAGAAGGATACATACTAGTTGACTTTTGGTATAAGGGTTGTGCTCCCTGTTTAATGGCTATGCCAATGTTAGAGCGCCTTCACAAAAAGTATAAAAATTTAGGTTTGAATGTTTTGGGTATTAATGGGCATGATAAAAACCAAGCAGGAATCAAATCCTTTATCCAAGAGCGATCTGTTAGTTATAACATCTTATTAGATACTGATAATTGGATGACGAAAAAACTTCGTATATTGACTTATCCAACTATGATCTTAGTTGAAGCTAAAAGCCATGAAGTAATAATGGTTCATAGCGGTTTTTCTGAGGAAATTGAAGCAAAAATAGAATCATTTATGGAAAAAAAGTGAGTCTCTATCCGCAAAGCTGGTGGCTTCCCTTTTTGTTTAGAAAGCGAGTTTCAGTTGCTCAATATTTCCAATATGAAAAACACCTTTTTTCTTTTGCTCATCTGCCTCACCTGCCTTTCCTGTCGCAAAGACAAACTGGAAAGCGGCCGTACCATTGAAACGTATGCCTCCAGATTGGCCGACCCGGCCCAGGCGGAATTATTCAAGTTACGAGCTTGTTTTACCAAAGCCGTGGCCAAAGCATTTGCCAACCGGGAATTTGCCGCTTATTTCAAAAAAAACTTTTGCGTAGCTCAGGACAACCATTTCAAGGAACTGGTATTCAGCCGACACCTAAACGATCCGATTTTATCGAATGGAACCACCCTCCGGGAATTGATCGAGGCTTGTGTGGATGCAGAAATAGAGGATATTTTTGGCAAACGATTTATAGAAACGTTGCTTGATAAAGACCCATGTGTGGTGATCAAACTACCCGATTTGTTGCGAACAGTTGATTGGGATACGGAATGTCTGATACCAATGGCAATTGCTGTTGGCCCTTCTCCTCATGTTGTTTTTCCAGAAAAATTGAGTTACTTGGCCTATTTCCACACAGGAAATCATGATGAAGTTCATGACCCGATGGCGTATTTTCATTGCACCATTAAAAGAAGCGAAGATTATTTGCTGCTGGATTCGGTTTATTTATACAACGACCAGGCCATTTCTTTTTATGAGTTCTTGCCCCAAGCCGAAAAAGCGCCCGATGGGATGCGATCAGAACTCTTAAGTATTTCGGAACCAATGGATGTATACGCTGGAAAAGTATTGATCAATAAATTGGATGCTTTCCGTTTGTGGAAGGATAAATATGGCTATACAGGACCATTTTACTTTGAAAACACCACATGCATTAACCCCGAATGCCTCCGGGAATGCCTTGAACCGGAGGAAAGTATTTTGGTGCTGGATTCCATGTCTGTTTATTTGCCCATGTCCTTTGAATTTCACGGCAATGTTTTCCTGGATGAAACATACACCTACTCCTTTACCTTTTGGAGCAATACCAATCATGATTTGTTAGGGCGAATTGCTGTTCCGGGAGTTCCTCATGAATATTTTGAAACACGAATACCATCAGTAAAAATTAAATCCAATAACAAATTTCAAGCGCCACGAATCGATTTTAATTGGAAAGATTCAGGCTTCACAAAATCTTTTCCCGTTCAAAGCTTGGTATCTGATGCAATCCTGCCCGGCGACGAGGTTTATTTTTCAATCGATTTTTTAGGGTATACAGACGAAATTGGTTACCATCGATTACTACTTAACCCCAATCCGAGTGTACCCGAAGTGCATTCGCAATACTTATTTGATGTTTTGGGGAATTCATTCAATGCATGTATGCCTCCCGGCAATATTTCTTCCGGGTTGGCAGGTAGGGTTCATTTGAGGTATTAACAAAAGGAGAAAACGTAATCACTTCTCCATCATCATGGCCCACAAATCTTCATAAGGAATAATTTCCACGGCGAAGGTTTGGCTGCCTGCCACTTGCGGTTGCACCGAGGCGAGTACTTCCAGTTCTTTTTTGATCTTTTTTTCTGCGGAGGCGGAGCGGTAGTCCTTTTTGGCGTAGGCAAAAAGCAGGTTGACAAAAGCGGCGGAGCGTTTGTTGAGATCGGTATCCAGATAACGGCGGCGATATTTCTCCAGGGCATCGGGCGACACGCCAAAATCCTCGAAGGTGCCATTCACGAGCGCATACACCACCGGAAGCAACACCAGGGGGATGTTCATACCTTCTTTATCTTTCGTCAGCACCTCAATTTCAGTGATCATGATGCTGTACCGGTATTCACCAACGATTTCCGTTACCTTTTTGGCGTCGAGTTTGCCAAGTGCAGCCAGGAGGTGCAGGTATCCGCCATAGATGTTCCAATTGTCGCGGATGGCGCCGGCTAGGGTTGGAAATTTTGGATGTTTAGAAACTTTATCATAAATCTGTAATGCGTCATTATACCGCTTGGCAAAAAGACAATAATGTAAATGCAGTTCGTGGGTTCTGAACCAATTGAGGTGGCCTTCTTCTAAAATAGACAAACAGTATTCCACGGTCTGATCACACTCCTGGTTAAATATCCTTAGTTGTGTTAAACAACCAATTTTTTGCAAGGCAAGTCCTCCTAAGGCAGCCCGGTTCGTATTTTTCCTTTGTTGTAATATTTCAAGACATGTATTACATGTGTCCAAAGCCGTTTTACAATCATTCACAGCAAAGGCTTTAATAATTCCTATCTGGTAAGTGTAAAAGTAAAATTGACTGGTATCTGCTTTTGGTGCAAGGGTTGTAAGCTCTTCAAACGACGTAGTGGCATATTTGTGAACTTCATCGTTCGGTGACCTTTTGATGATGTAGTAATGAAGCAAGTTTTCGTAATGTTCGAGTGCCAACATTTCCAACCTCCTCTTTTCTTCGTATTCTCTGTGAAGTTGAGAAATTTTTTCATGTTTGGTTTGATCTCCGCTGATACGTGCATACAATTTTCTAAGCTCTCTGGTTAGATCAGCAGTCAATTCGATAAACTCATATTTGATGGCTTGCTCTAAGGTTTGTTCAAAAACATCAATAGCGGCTAAGTGCGCGTCTCTTAAAGTCAAAATATGCGCCGATGCAAAATCACGGTAACAATTGTAGTAGGCCTTCGCCCTTTCATTGAACATTGGTTGGTTTAGGTCAATAAAAAGAGATACATTGATCAATTGACGAATCAATCGGTTCCGGGTTCTTAAATAATTTGACGATTTGACTGTTTCTTTTTTACCATACAGAAATTTGACCGCTTCTTCGTCTGAAGTAACACGTCCCTTAGAAATCGCTTCGTAGAAAGTTTCAATTAATGAATCCTCTACAGAAGTGCCTGAATTGCCCAATACCTCAATATTCTTAACCTTGTTTTTGGTTACAGTTTTTACCAAATCAATTAAAGCTACAAAATCCATGAGAATATATTGTTGGTATGTTGGAGAATCTGCATGTATTGAAATCGAACAATTTGTCCTTTTTTTTAAGATGTGGTTCACCCCATCTTTGCATCAACAAAATCATTAAGCACAAAATGGAACCAGGCGAAAGATACACGTATGTGTTCCAATCACGAACAAAAATATACAGATCAGCACAGAAGTCATAATCATTTCATAAATATACATCATTCATAATTTATTTTTTGAATGAATGTATAACTGCCTAAGGTTTAACACGTTCATTGACCTGCTCACGCAAGATGCTGAGTACAAGGGCTGTTCCTGTTTTCAATCTGCATGTATTGAAATCAGGGTTTTTGTCCTTTTTTTGGGGAAAAGTTACCCTCACCTTTGTGTCAGATTTTCCTTCTGTTCACAAAAATCGAGTTGGTCATGAATCTTCTTTTCTTCTTCCTCAGCATTATTTTCAGCACCTTCACCCCTACAACAACTTCTGACGAAGGCCTTTCTGGTAACGGAACTACTACCTACGATCCAAGTGGCGGCAAGTCAGGCAAGTTTGGGAACGAAGATTTTGTGATTGTTCTTGATGGTAACCCCTAAATAAAAAATACACTTTAATCCCCCGCAGAATACCAGGGCCTCCGCCCGGATATAATCTCTTTGCCTTTGCCCCTTAGAACGACGAACAGCGTCTTTTAATCCGCGCTTTCATTTATTTGGCAGGACGCCTTCCTACCGTAGACCCTGCTCGTATGCGCCTTTTTGCTCCGACCCGATCCAAACGCGGGTTTGGTTGGAGTTCATAGCACCTTCTTAATACCCGCGGCGCCACCTTAGCCGTAGGGATTTAATCCAGCCTAATATAGCATAAGCGTTCCTTGAAACACGCTTTGCACTTCATCACGACCTTGATCTAATCCTTGCCGGAGTGTAGCCTTGCACTCCGGTTTTTTTTGTCTCGCAAAGGCGCAAAGCCGCAAAGGGAAGGCTTCGCCTTCCTGATTTGAAAGCTTCGCTTTCTTAAGTTTATCTGAATTTATAGAAAAATAGCCTGCGAGACACTTTGCGTCTTTGCGCCTTTGCGAGACGTCTTTGCGCCTTTGCGAGACGTCTTTGCGCCTTTGCGAGACGTCTTTGCGCCTTTGCGTCTTTGCGAGACGCCTTTGCGAGACGCCTTTGCCTACCTACAAACCGTTCACCACACGGTGTATCCCGTCTTTGATCAAAGCTTCGTTGAAATTGACGAGCAATCCGAGTTTTAGACGGCTCAGTTTCAGGTAGGTGAGTACCTGCTTGTAATGTACGTTCTCCAATTCAGCCACAGACTTCAGTTCAATCAAAACTTTGTTTTCCACCACCAAATCGGCTCGAAAGCCCTTCTCCATTTTTTGATCATCCCAGTAGACAGGGATATCCCTTTGTCGGTCGAATACAAGGCCTGTTTTGTGTAATTCATAACACAAAATTTCTTCATACACACTTTCAAACAAGCCAGGCCCCATGGTCTGATGAATCTGAAAGCACAGGTTTACCACCCTTCTGGCGATTTCGTTTTCTTGCATCATTTAAGTTTTTAATAAAAGGTACAAGATTCATGCGGCATTTCCAAATTTATTCTCCTCTTTGCACCTTTGCGTCTTTGCGAGACGCCTTTGCGAGCTTACCTTTGCGCCCGCAATGGAAATTTCATCTAGATACAACGCCACAGAAGTAGAAGCGCGATGGTACGCGCACTGGGAAAACCGCGGATACTTCCGCTCCACCCCCGACGATCGTGAACCCTTCACCATCGTCATCCCTCCACCAAACGTCACAGGCGTGCTCCACATGGGGCACATGCTCAATAATACCATCCAGGATATCCTGATCCGAAAAGCCAGGCTCGACGGTAAAAATGCTTGCTGGGTGCCAGGAACCGACCATGCCAGCATTGCCACCGAAGCCAAAGTTGTAAGATGGCTGCGTGAAGAAAAACAATTGCGCAAAGTCGACCTTACGCGCGAACAATTTATGGGTTATGCCTACCAGTGGAAGGATAAATACGGTGGTATCATCCTCCAACAACTGCGCAAACTCGGTGCCTCCTGCGATTGGGATCGTACGGCCTTTACCATGGATCCGGGCTACTACCGCGATGTAATCCGCACGTTCATCGACCTGTACCGCCGTGGTAAACTTTACCGCGGACTCCGTATGGTCAACTGGGACCCGGAAGCAAAAACCGTTCTTTCCAATGAGGAAGTACTCTACAAAGAAGAACAGGCTCAACTGTATCATCTCACCTACCGGTTTGCAGATGGCTCCAACGGAGGTATCACCATTGCTACGCAACGCCCCGAAACCATCTTTGCCGACGTCGCCATCGCCGTTAACCCCAAAGATGAACGCTACAAAAGTCTGGTTGGCAAACAAGTGCTTATTCCGCTGATCAACCGACCCATACCAATCATTGCCGACGACTACGTCGATATTGAATTCGGTACCGGAGCCTTAAAAATTACACCTGCGCACGACCAGAACGACTATGAAGTCGGCCAACGCCACGGCCTGGATGTAATCGATACCATCAACGACGACGGCACTATTAACGACCGTTGCGCTTATCAACCCATCGTTGGGCTTGATCGTTTTGAAGCGCGCAAACGCATGAAAGATGCGCTTGAAACAAGTGGCTCCCTGGTGAAACTGGAAGACTACACCACCAACATCGGCCGTTCAGAACGCACGAATGCCGTGGTGGAACCCAAACTGTCGCTGCAATGGTTTGTCAACATGAGCAGCCTGGCAGAACCCGCCCTCAAAGCAGTGATTGAAGAGGAAATCAGGTTTTTCCCACCCAACTTTCAAAACCTGTATCGCAACTGGATGGAAAACCTGCGCGACTGGTGTGTATCTCGTCAGTTGTGGTGGGGACATCGTATTCCGGCCTGGTATTTAAAATCGGAATCACTTGGCAAAGAAACCCACATTTTTATTGCAGAAACAGAGGCCGAAGCCCTCGCTCAAGCGCAGGAAGCGCTTGGAAATCCGGCACTCACGATCAATGATTTGCGTCAGGATGAAGACGTGCTCGATACTTGGGCCTCGTCGTGGCTTTGGCCGATCAGCGTGTTCGACGGCTTTGATAAACCCAATGGCGAATTCAATTACTATTACCCCACCAATGTACTTGTAACTGGGTGGGATATCATTTTCTTTTGGGTGGCCCGCATGATCATGGCCGGGTACGAGTTTAAAGGGAAACGGCCTTTTGAAGCGGTGTACTTTACCGGAATGGTGCGCGATAACAAACGCCGAAAGATGTCGAAATCGCTGGGCAATTCCCCAGATGCTTTGAAGTTGATTGAGGATTACGGCGCCGATGGGGTGCGTTACGGACTCATGTCGAGTGCTGCAGCCGGCGGTGATATCTTATTTGATGAAAAACTATGTGAAAATGGCCGTAATTTCTCCAACAAACTCTGGAATGCCCTACGCCTGGTAAAAGGCTGGCAGATTACTGATCATCCTGAAAATGAAGGTGTTGCAAGGAAAAACCAGCTCGCAACAACTTGGATCAAAGAAAAATTTCAGGCTGTTTTAGCAGATATCGACAGCGATTTCAAACAATACAAATTGAGTGAAGCCTTACTCAGCTTGTACACCTTTATTTGGGACGATTTCTGTTCATGGTACCTGGAAATGATCAAACCGGGTTATGAGCAACCAATCGACAAAGCCACCTACGAGGCTACATTGGATATTTTTTCCGGAATTATGGTGACTTTGCACCCCTTCATGCCTTTCGTAACGGAAGAAATCTGGCATCAACTCAAAACGAGAACCGAGGGCGATGACTGTTTCAAACAAGTATGGCCGGTTGCACATTCTTTTGATAAAAACCTCATAGCAGCCGCCGAGCAGGCAAAAGATATCATTTCCAAGGTGCGCGACCTGCGCAACCAAAACCAAATCAAACCACGCGACCCGCTGGCATTGTTCGTGCAGGATAGCGATGGTGCACGTACGTTGTTCAACCAAAACGGGCTGAAAGAGTTGATTGAAAAACTGGCTGTTTTGAGTGAATGCAGCACTACCAATGACGAACCGGCGAATGCAAAGTCCTTCATTTCCGGTACCGATAAATTCTATGTGGTGCTCAACCAGGAAATCGATATAGCCGCTGAACGCAGCAAAATGGAAAAGGAACTGGAATACCAACGAGGTTTTATCAGATCTATCGAAGCGAAGCTTTCAAATGAAAAATTTGTTGCGGGCGCTCCAACACAAGTGGTTGAAAATGAACGTAAAAAGTTGGCTGATGGACAAGCTCGTATAGCGATTTTGGAAGAAAGCCTGGCACGATTGAACTAGTTCAACACCCGAATTCAAGGTGTATCGATGATGTTCCGTTTGATTTTTTTGTTAATCATTTGCACCCTGCTTTCTGCAACCTTCCGACCAATGCCGGAGGTTGACGGTGTATATTTTATTTTTAAAGGAACAGAATTTCATCTCAAGCACCCATTAAAAAAAGGACATGCGACCTACTTTCCACATGCAGGTCACGATAACGCTCAACTCGATACCTTGAGCAATTGGTTCAGTCCCTCAAAATCTTATGTAGAGTTTATTCGTCAAGACGATCCCATACACCCAGCTTTAGGTCTTGCCCTCGGGTTTGAATTCGATGAAACTAATGGAGAGTACCCTTACATGCCGGCCCATGCAGCCATGCAACTAAAAAATTTTGCCTGGGGTGGGGTAGAGTTCAGCCGACGCGACACCTTGAATTATACCGGTGTTTCAAACGATGTTAGCGACGATATTCAGGTAGAAATAGACGGGTTTCAAAACGATACGATCTGGGGTCGCTTCAACGGCGTCATCGTAAGCGGAGCTGGGGTAATGTCGGAAATCCAAAAAGGATATTTTAAAATCAAGGTGCATCGAATCGACTAAATATTGAGCGTTTTCTCCACGCCAGATTTCAAAAGTGCAATCAATCGCCAAAGAAAATTCGGAAGGTTTGCGACAATTGCTGCCTTTTGCAAAGATTTTCCAACAATAAGATTTCAAAAGTTAAAGAATTAATGCATCTTTGCCGCACAGAAATGCGATGTATGTCGTATGGCTGTTTTTTTTAATCCAATCGACTATGAAGCAACTGTATGCCTGATGTGAATTTCGCACAGGCGAAATTTTAGTTTCATGAAAGGTTTTAATCTGATGAAAAGTAGACTTGCTGAACATCTTTCCTTGCCTCGTGCCACTGCATTGCAGTTCACCCTTTTTATGTTGATTAAATGTAGGTTTTATCATCCTGTTTAAGGATCGATATCCCTCTATCGTTTGTCAAAAAATCAGTGAACCAGCATGCAGGAATTAATTGAATTAATCGGTTCGATTAACATCAGCCGATTTAAATCGAGCGGGCTTTGGGCGTTCGTTTTTGAAAAGGGCTCCTTGATGGAGCAACTTTGCGAAGCCATACATGATGGGAGGGTCACCTCCGATCAAGATGCTATTAATTTATTATATCCTGGAGAAAAAGGCGGCGCCAAATTTTTGAATTTGAGGGAACGACTAAAAGAACGTTTGCTCAATGTGGTGTTTTTATTGGAATTTCGAACCGCAGCGGGAACCGACCGGCAGAAAGCCTATTTTGAATGCAACCGTAAGTGGTCGGCTGCCATGGTGCTCATGTCCAAAAATGCCAAACGGGTAAGCGTCGAGGTGCTGGAAGATTTGCTGAAACAATCCCTCACCTTTGAGTTCACGGAGCTTACTTTATCGGCACTCTCCTCCTTAAGGTTACACTACGGTACTATTTTTGGCGACCCGGGAAGGTATAAACTGTACCGGGAAATGTATCAAAAGTACCAGGAGGTGCTGATGATGGAAAACGAGGCAGAAGATGCCTACACCGCCCTGGTGAGTAATTTTGTAAATAGTAAAGCATCAAAAACGCCGGTTTCTGAACAGGCGAAAGAAATATATGCGCGGATTGAACCATATATGCAACAGTCGGAGTCCTTCAGGCTGCATTTGTGCGGCAGGTTGTTGCAGGTAATGATCCACAGCTCCAAAAACGACTACGCAGCCACTGCTCAGGTTTGCGAAGATGCGATTGCTTTTTTCAGGAAAAAGCCATTTGAAAGCACGCTTCCATTGCAGGCTTTTTACTATCAATTGATTGTATGCTACATTCAATTGCAGGAATTCGAAAAAGGAGAAGCCATCATTCAACAATATGCTTCTATCTTTGAAGAAGGTTCATTCAACTGGTTTAAACTGCAGGAATTGTTCTTCCTGCTTTCCATGTACACCAAACATTATGAAAAAGCATTCCCAGTAATCGAGGGTGTGAATAACAGGCTTAAAAAAGCCGATTTGCCGGTTCAAATTACTGAAATGTGGCGTATTTATGAAGCATACCTGTATTTTTTGATCAAAATTGAAGCGGTTGAAGCCCCCAAAGGATACGCCGCAAAATTCAAGCTTCCCAAGTTTTTGAACGATATCCCGGTGTTTTCCAAAGACAAACAAGGAATGAATATTCCCATCCTGATCATTCAAATTTTGCTTGCTATTGCAGAAAAGAACTACAACAAATCTATCGATCGTATTGAAGCGGTAGAAAAATACTGTTCAAGGTATCTCAAACAAAATGAAACGTTTAGAAGCAGTTGTTTCATTAAAGCACTTTTGCAAATACCATCGGCCTCCTTCCACCGCGAGGCGGTTATCCGGAAATCTCAGCGCTTTATCGATCAGCTGAATTCGATGCCGTTGGAAGTTGCATACCAAACCCACGAAATAGAAATTATTCCTTATGAGCACTTGTGGGAGCTTATACTCGATACCTTGAAAAAGCCTGGTTAATCTCCACAACACATTTCATTTTATTCGCATGAGTCGTCGAGTTTTCGACGACTTTTTTTATGTATTTAATGTAAAAAAAAGTAAGGTTTTTTAATATTTGTCTTGATGTAAAATGCTGATAATGAATTATTTAAAATAAATTTACTTTCTAGGCACATCAAAAACACTGTGTAAAAACCAACGCTGATCTGTCTGGGTCGACCCAAGTATCATGCCTCACCTTTGACTTCTTAATCAATAATCAAAAAAGAAGTCCGCATGAAAAGTTTCCCTACCCTCGGTATCCATCAACAAAGCCTTTGCGCTTTATCAGCTACAACTACACAACAAAACGTGATCATCATCGACATCTCTGGCGTGTAGCCCCCATGGCCCCTAGCCCAAGATCGTAATCGCTTCCCCGCAGAAATGGGGCTGTAATCAATAATCTATCTACTGATGATCATCCATGAACAAATATACTTCTGCGACTCCGGCCCCGCAACCGATTGCCGGGAGCAGGTTCGCATCGAAAAAAATCAAAACAGAAAGTATTCTGGGAGCGCCAAGTTCAGGCTGTCAGGGTGTGGGAATTTGTCGGGTGATGCCCTACGGTCAAGTGAACCCTTTCAAATGCGAGAGCGTATCAGCCTGGATCGGACTAAACGAAGAAGGAAAGATCAGGATCAGTTTTTTGAAATCAGCCATGACATCCAGAGCCATGAAACGGCATTTTGGCTGGATGTTGTTCCAGGTGTATGAGCGATATGAATTGCCGAACAGGGTTATAAAAAGCCTCGGATTGGAAAAGGCGGCGGTTGAACCGGGTATATACACGGTCTGGGAAGACAAAAGACACTTGACGGTTGATTTTTAATCCAAATGAAAAATTTGAATGAAGTTATTGAGCTATCATAAAATATTGATGAACAAATACTTGTGAATTCATTGCCGTTGGGGCAGGTATCAGGAGGCCTGCCTCAATTGGCGTTTGGTGTCAACTCCTACTTTTAATATTTAACCTTTTTGTCTCATGAAAAAAAGTTTGACAAACAATTTAAAACAACGTGCGATTAATGGCGCTTTGTCATTAATGGCATTTGTTTTATTGCTATCGCTGGTGCGTGCTAATAACGCTTCCTTTGCACTAGCGATGGATGACGTAATTCAGGACTTACTAGAAACAGCTACCGGCAAAAACACATCTAAAAAAGCCGACGAATCAGCTGCATCACCTGATGTATGTTCTGTAACGATCAGTCGCGTTGACGTAAGTAGTTGTTACTACTACAACAATCAAAGTAAAGCTACGGTATCCGTTGAAGTTGCCTGGACAGATGCTCCCGGAGGCAATATCACGGTAACGCTTGGCGCTCAAAGCAGAACAATTGCTCCTAGCGGTCTGATCGTATCGCCGCAGGTAGTTGCTTTCGAGATCGACGCCAACGGCGCTTCAGGCAACATCTCAGCTTCTTTCAACCTCTCTTGTTTGGATTCTGACACCTACACTGCACCCAACGCTTGCATTCCGACAACTTGTCCCGGCGGCGCAGGTGTTATTGGCGGTAAAGCGTTCATCGATTACAACCAGGATGGTGTACAGCAATCTGGCGAAACCAATGTGCAAGCAGGAGTTGAAGTGCGCATTTACGGCTGTGATGCATCAGGGGCAAGCACCTTTCTCTCTGCTACGACCACCGATATTGATGGAAATTACTACTTCTCCGGATTGACCGATGGTCAGACCTATCGCGTAGAATTCGCTTTACCGGCCGGGTTGATCGCCAAAGATTACCGTTTGGGGAATAATGGCGCGGATAGTCGCACTACCGTTCAGTTTGTCAACTCACCGACATGTTCAACTGACATTGGGGTGTTTATTCCCAGCGATTTTTGTGATTCAAATCCGCAGGTATTTATCCCATGTTATACCCGTGGTAATCCTTTAGCTGGCGGTAATGTAGCCGGCGACCCGGCATTGGTAGGTTTCCCATACGATGCCAATGGCCCGGTTAACATGGGGCTCATTACCATGTATGCAGATCAGAGCCAAGTAGGCTCAACATGGGGTGTAGCTTATGATAAAAAACGCAAACGTGTTTATAGCGCCTCCTTCCTTCGCCGGCATACAGGCCTCGGCCCTTTAGGACTGGGTGGCATCTATTTAACGGATATGACCTTGCCCCCGGCAACGTCGACCAGCAATTTTGTCAACCTTTCTGCGATAGGCGTGAACCTGGGCACTGTCAGTTCAAACGTGGCCCGCGGCTTGTTGCCTGACCGCAACCAACCTAACTCTGATCCTGAAGGTTTCCAAAAAGTAGGCAAAGTGGGTGTAGGCGATATCGATATCACCGACAATGGCGATACACTTTACTTCATTAACCTGAACACCCGTGAAATGCAGAGCCTGCGCCTCGATAATGATGGCAACCCGGCTACGCCATATACCCACGTTGCTTCTGACGTAAGTACCTATCCACTGCCGGCAATTGGTTGCAGCGGAGGCACTTTGCGCCCTTGGGGAATGAAAGTGTTTAAAGGTCAGGTATATGTCGGCGCCATATGCGATGCGCAAACTTCACAAAACCGAAGCGACATGCGTGCCTACGTGTTGCGTTTCACACCAGGCCCAAATACATGGACAACGATTTTTGACTTCCCGCTTACTTAC
>JAEUUR010000177.1 GCA_016787465.1 Saprospiraceae bacterium
GGAAATAGAAAACCCTACCATTCTCCGGCAGTTTCAATTATTCAACAATTGGCAAGAAGGCGCTTCCAGGGTTAATATTGCTGATTTGAACGGCGACGGACAATTGGAGGTAAGTTTTGTCAGTTACCCGCGACTCTACGCTTTGAGAAATAATTTTACGGTGATGTGGACGCGCAACGTCAATGATGCGTCGTCGATTACCTGCTCCAGCATTTTCGATTTTTGTGGCGATGGCTCAGCGGATGTGGTGTACCGAGATCAGGATTTTTTACGGATTATCAATGGCGCTACCGGAGCGGTAAGTTGGCAAGACAACTGCAACAGCGCTACCCACATTGAAGCACCGTTAATCCTGGATGTAGATGCCGATGGACAAACGGAGGTAGTGATTCAATGCGGCTCAGACCCAAATAACCTGGCTGTAGGTACTGTAGTTGCCTATGAAGCTGTGGGAACGCCTGGTATCACCTCTCGCTCCGTTTGGAACCAACATGCCTATTTCAATACTAACATCAATGATGATTTGAGTGTGCCTCAATATCAGCAAAACCCCAATTTGGTGGGTGATAGCCTGGTGTTGAACACCTTTATGAATCAATACTTTAACCCAACATTTCCATCGCCGGACGGCGCCATGACCTTTCAACAGGTACAATGCGACGGGGATTCGTTAATTGTAACGGTGGAAGTTTGCAACACAGGCGATAATATATTGCCTCCTCAGACACCTATTTCTGCCTATTCCGACGATCCGCAAACAACCCCGGCAATTTGGGTGGGTACATCAGTGATCGGGACGGATGTTGCGCTGGGACAATGCCAAACGGTTGTTTTCAAAATCCCACGGGTTGTTAATGATACAGTTTACCTGGTGCTTAATGACGATCATTCTCAACCAACGCCCTTCAACCTCGCTAATGACTTTCCGGTTACAGCCATCGGAGAATGTGGTTTTGACAACAACCTCGCTGTGCTGTTCTTTCCATATGCCCCTGACCAAATCAGCCTGGGCCTCGATACGGCCATTTGCGATAACACCACATTCCCCCTGGATGCTTCTGGAAATGACCTGGTCAACTGGGCATGGTCGGATGGATCATCCAATTCCAATTTCACGGTTTCAACACCAGGCTTGTACGCCGTTACCGTTTCAGACATTTGTAATATTCAGCAAATCGACAGTATCCTGGTGACAATTGACAGCAGCACCGTGGTTAATATTGGCATTGATCAATTCATGTGCAAAGGTGAGGCCGTCAGTTTTTCAGAGTCAGGTTTTGATTTTTACAACTGGACTTCAGGTGGACAAATCAATTGTGCCAATTGCGACACCCCAACAGCAACACCTTCCAGTTCAACTTACATTGCGCTTGAAGCCGGATTTTCAAATGGTTGTGTTAACCGCGACACCGCATTCATTACTGTGTATGACACCTTCAATTACAAGGTAGATACCGTGATCTGCTGGGGCAGAAAGGTTACCTGGAATAATATCATCATTCCCCCGGACAGCGCCGTTACGTTTGCACTGCAAACCATCCACGGATGCGATTCAACGGTATTGGTCAATGTCATCGGAACACCGGTAGGCACTTTCAATCATGTGGTAGACACCTCGGTTTGTTTAGGCAGCACCTTGCCATACATTGGGTTCGATCTGGCTCCCGGCGACGAAAAGGTTTTTAATCTGTCGGCCATAACAGGATGTGATTCAACTGTTTTGGTAAAAGTGGCTCCGCGCGACACCTTCTATGTGGAAGAATATCAAACCATTTGTTTTGGCGATACCTATTCGATTTTTGGCGCCCCTCAAAATCAGAGTGGAACATATCCAGGCAATTTCACAGCCCGAAACGGATGTGATTCTACCCATATCGTACACCTTACGGTGCTTCCTCAAATTCAATTGGAAATCGATGCCGAAACGGCCTGTTTTGGAGAGGCAAATGGCAGCTTAGCGGTGTTATCGCCCAATGGCGTAGAACCGTTGCAATACGCCTGGAGTCCATCCAATTCAAACACATCCAATGTGAATAACTTGCCTGCTGGAAATTATTCACTGACAGTGACCGACGGAAATGACTGTACGGAAACGGCTCAGGCTACGGTAGAAAGTTATCCCTCCTACAGTTTTACAACCAATTCAGATTCAGTGAGTTGCTTTGGGTTGAGCGATGGAGCGATTAATGCTTCCAGTCCGGACCCAACCATTTTATTTGCTTTGTCCGATGGTTCTTTCTCTCAAACCGGTTTGTTCGACAGACTACCGGCCGGGAACTACACCGTTTTGGCACAAGATGTATTCGGTTGCACAGACACCACTGAAATTTCGGTGGATCAACCACCCCTGCTGGGGGTTAATTTACCTGCCGACACCACCATTCAACTGGGCGTATCATTGCCACTGAACATTGAATTGAGCGGTTTTTCACCGGTTCAATGGATTTGGAGCGACACCTCTTATTTGAGTTGCATTTCATGCCCTGATCCGGTGTCATCACCCATCTATACCATTCAGTACATGCTGACGATCATTGACCAAAATGGATGTACGGCGACGGATGTCATGATTCTTACGGTTGATCCGATTGTCAATGTTTATATTCCCAATGCGATGGGCGGGGAGGGCGAGAATGCCCGGTTTGAAATCAATTTTGGGCCGGCAGTACGCAAGATCAATATGCTACGCATTTATGATCGGTGGGGAAGTTTGTTGCATGAAGCTCAAAACAACCTACCCGGCGATTCGGCATTGGGTTGGGATGGTCGGCACAACGGGGCTTTAGTGGCTCCCGGCGTTTACGTTTGGTACCTGGAAGTAGAATTAGTAGACGGCAGGATATTTAAGAAAAAAGGAGATTTAACCGTTGTCCGATAATATGAAAGAAGAACAAGACCAGCCTTTTCAACTTAAAAACATTTACAACCAAGCATTGCTCAATTCCTTTGCCGAGGTATTGAAAAACGTGTGGTCTCCATTCCCGGTGTCCAAATTCATGAACACAGTGTTTGATGAATCATGGCCTTCTTTGGAGCTTAAACAACGAACCCGCCATATCAGCAAAGCCATGCGCGCTCATTTACCTGGCCCCTATGCGGAAGCATTGGTCGCGGTAGAAAAAGCGGCGTTGCACCTGATCGCTCAAGCTGGCAACGATCAAATGGTGTTTGAATACGGTTTTTTGGCGGATTTTGTGGAACATTTCGGCGTCGATGATCCCGATATTTCTATACCCGCCCTAGAAACGATTACCCGATTTACAAGCGCTGAATTTGCGGTCAGGCCGTATTTGATCCGCTATCCGGAACGGATGTATGCACAGATGCAGGACTGGGCTACCCACGAAAGTTATGCCGTAAGACGCCTGGCCAGCGAAGGGTTCCGTTCCAGATTACCCTGGGGCATGGGCGTGCCGGCATTG
>JAEUUR010000193.1 GCA_016787465.1 Saprospiraceae bacterium
GTTCTTCGCTTAGGATTGAAATTGCATTCCAGGCATTTTATACCCATAAATCTGATTTCTCCGCCCCGTTGGTTTTGCTTTTTGTACTTATCCTTGATTTGTCCGAAAGCCTTGGTTACCCCGAAAAACCACAGCTCCAATTTTTTGGCTGGTACTGATTTTTGAGTAAGGGTTACAAAGTGCGGGTCTTCCCAAGTTTGAATTACGGGCAAGTAACGATTGATGATTTCTGCTTTTCGGATGCTGGCACAAAGTGGGCAGCATCGGTTTTTACAATACTTGCCATAAGTGCGTCCTTCATGGCCGACCAACTTGCGTTGGCAATGAAAGGTGTTCCAGAAAGTCCGGGCAAGTTCCATTTCCTTTCTTTTTTCCAATTCGGAAGCAACCAGCACACACAACACCTGGGAAGTTAGTTTCCGCTTTGCGCGGCCTTCCAAAGCCCGTTTGTCGGTCAAATCTGTCCCTTTCCCATAGAGCGTTCGTACTGGCACTTCTGTGGCACTTTCTGTTTTGGCTGTCCCACTTTCTGCTAACGTATAGATAGCCTTTTCAGAAGGCATTGGATTTTTCTTTTCCATAGCCTATGATTTTTTGCTGCGAGTGGTGGCCACCCGTTTGCCATTATCAAAAAGGGATTGAGAAAATGCATCCAATACTTCCTGATGGCGGAAGCGGACGATGCCACCTGTTCGGTACTTTTTTAGTACCCCGGCATTTACTTTGTTGTCAATCGTGGCAATACAAACCTTGGCTAACTCAGCGGCTTCTTTGCGTGTGAGTAGTTGTTTGCCCTCCGTTGACGGGGTAGGGGAGGATGTGTTTTCGGAAAGAGCTTTCCGCACGGCCTGTTCAACGATGTTCCGAATGGTTGATTCGGGGATGGAAATTAGCACTATGTCTTGCATATCGCATTAATTTTGTTAATGCGAAAGTGCATGGCATCGGAAGTGCGAAAGCAAAAAACGGAATTACGCGTAAATACTTAGCAATTGATAATCAATTACTTATCTGATTTTTTCTTTATTGCATAAAACCGTTCATCATATCCAGGTTTGAAAACTTCCGGGTAAGTATCCTCGCCCGATTCTTTATCAGTGCCAGGTTTCAAATATTGCTGAATGCTGTTCGATTCCGTAAAGCATTCTTTAATCGTATCATATTCAAATTTCTCAATCCAACCTTTCTTCTTCAAAACTGCAAATAGTTCGGCCAACTGTCTTTGAGTACCTAACCATTGGATTTTGTTGCCTTTGCTTTGTGGGACTTCAATGTTGAAAAGAGTTGCTGGTTCGATGGACATAGGGGTAGCCGCCTCAATTAACCTCGTTAGATATTGTATTCGTTTGTCGTAACCCTGATTTGTTGAACAAGTAGTTGGGTTTTTGCATATTTCCTTATGCTTTGCATAGTTCCTTTTCAGCATCTTATCACACCACTCCAGAAATGGCAGTTCTAAGGTTCTGGAAATAGAACTAAGTTTATCCTGAATGTAATATTGGAAGTTGTCCCATTCCTCTTTTTGGAAACCTATTTTGGAATTATCTGCCAGATGCCAGCCTACTAAATCTCTGTCAAAAAGGATTGAATCAGGTAAGTCAGCCGGTATTATGTTTGTATATTCATACAACTTTGTCTCGAAATTATCCAGTGCCAGCAATAACTTAGGTTCATTTGAGCTTTCCGCCTCCCTTCTAATTTCTTCGACTTTTAGAAGCATCGAAACAAAAAACCTTGGGTTCGGGCGTAGCACATATCCACGGGCATATTGTAGTTCTTCGTCAAGATTAGGGGCTACAATTAGTTGTTTTACCAAAGTGAAATAATCTGCTTCGGTGTACTTTTTACTTTCGTCAAGTATCATGTGGGTGAGTTAAGTTTATTACTTAAAAAATGGGTTGTCAGAAACGAGCAATGCGTGTTCGTCGGGTTGAATGCGAACGTACTTGTAAAACTCCCGCTCGGTGGTATGACCTGTTACTGCCATTATGTACTTCACGGGCACGGATGCTTTGTAGGCATTAGTGGCAAATGATCTTCGTGCCGTGTGCGTGGTCATTAGTTCATACTTCGGGAATGTTTGGTTGATCCGTTGGCCGTTGCGAAAGCGGGTCAACATGGTCGGTTCTGTCAACCCTGCCAACACGCCTACTTCTTTCAAATACTCGTTGAAATTCTGGTTTGAAATAGGCTTTGGTAATTGGTAGGCGTAGCGACTCAGGATTTCCCGGACTTCGGATTTTACCGGGATGGTGACTTTTACTCCGGTTTTTTGGGTCATCATTTCCAGGTATATTTTGCCATTTTCACCCTTTTTGAAGTTGCCCGGTTTTATGCGGGTGAAATCTGAAAACCGTAACCCCGTATGGCAGCCAATCAAAAATAAGTCCCGAACACGGGCAAGGCGGGGGGTGTCTGAAAGATCGAAGTTTTGCAGTACGGTTAGTTCATCTTCCGTTAGGTATATTGCGGGCGGTTCTTCCCTTGTTGCCACTAACCAGCCGCTTTTTATTTTCAGGTCGGGCGATACTTCCCGGCGGTCGGCCTCTTTCAATATGGTAATGAGGTTGGAAGTCAGTTTGTGAACGTAGTTATTTCCATAGCCCAGGGTAAACAGGTGGTTGGAATACTCGCTGAAAAATTTGTGGTTGAAATCGGCAAAGGAAAGGTCACGCCTCAATACATTGTCAGCATAGGCTTTCAGTTGGTTGTAGGTGGTGGTGTAAACCCTAATGCTGCTTTTGGAATAATTGGGATTGGCCGACCGTTCTTCAATAAAGGATGTGATGTACCGGAAAACGTTGGGGCTTTCATCCCGGGCTTCCCGTTTGCCTAAAAAGGTATCCAGCTCCTTTTTGAAAATTTCGTTGTTTAGGTCGGATTTGTTGTACTGACTGCGAAGCGCAATTTGGGCGGCTTCCGTTTCAATCCGGTTCAGTTGGGCGTTAATTTCTGCATGGTCGGAAAACTTCCGGTCGGGCTTTGCCCGTTCTTTGTCCTTATCCCAATATTCTTTTGGAACGGTTACACCAGTATAGTATCGTAGGAACTGGCCTTTCGAGTAGGTGAATTGTAAATAAATCTGAAAATGGGGGAACCTGGGGTCTGCTTTTGGAGCAAAGCGGGGTTTGCGCATGGACTGTTTTTTTGCAGTGTGGGTGAATGTTTACCGTCACTACAAATATAGTCCAAATTAGTGGTGGTGCAAAAGGTGGTGTAAGTTTTTTTAGGTTCGGTTGGTCTTGTTTGGGTTAGTTTAGGCTTTTGTTGGTTTCTAAATGATTGGTTATCAATGAAAACAACCTAACCTAAACTAACCCGAAAAACAAGGTTGTGGAGCTGGCGAGAGTCGAACTCGCGTCCGGACAAAGCGTCACAACGCTTTCTACATGCTTATTCACGGATTAGGTTTTCGAGTGCGGGATTGGCTCCGTGACCGGCCGATCCGCACCTTATCCTCTAAATTTCACCCTTCGGTCGAGACATCCCGTCGGGCAATCCTGCTTTTTTGATGATGCGCGGCGGCCTGTGTAGCAGGCATCAAGGCAAAGAGGGGGGCGCTGAGCGCAGCCCTCACGCGGCACAAAGGCTTTCTAATTCTCTAGAATTAGGCAGCCATGGCGAACTGTGTGTTGCCAATTGTTGTTTGGTCGTTATGTTTTACGGGGTAACCAACCATGCCCCGGCATGCTTACGAAGCGACTACACTTTCCCGTCAATACCAGGCAGCCCCAATTCGGAGTTGGTGTGGGGGAATTTTCAACATCCAACATCCAATTTCTAATTTCCAATTTCTCCCAATGTAGCATCTCGTGTACAAGTAAACCAGAGAGGGTCAAAGAACTGATGCAAAGGTAACAGCATCGCAGCCTTTAAAGTTCAATGAAAGGTGGAAATAACAATTCATTTTCCAACGCTGCACGGTTTATCGATCGTGCAGCCTTTTTTCTTCAGTCGATACTACCCGCTGGGCTTCATATTATGCTTGTTCAGTCACAATGAATTGCATGCCGGGAGGGCGCAAGCTCATATTTGTCGCAACAAAAAAAATTACATTATGAAAAACACTGTACTGCTTGTGTTTGCGACATGTTTAATGAGCACATCAAACGCACAAGATTTATCACAAGCTTTGAAACTTGCTCAGCAAGGACAATTTGAAGCAGCTGCCCGGATTTATGATCAAGCGTTGCAAGTAAACCCTGATAACCTTGAAGCGCTCGTAGGAGCAGCTTATAATCATTCATGGTCTGGAAAATACGAGGAAGCTGCCCGGAAATTTGAAGCGGCACTGGCAATCGACGGCCGTAACCGCGCTGCCATGATTGGTAATGGCTACAACCTGGCGTGGTCAAAACGATACCAATCTGCCTACCAGCAATTTGTGCAAGCGGAGCGAGCTTATCCAAATGACTTGGACGCTCAAAAGGGGCTGGGCTATGTGAATCTTTGGAGTGGCAATGGGGAGGCTGCAGCGTTGAGTTTTCAACGGCTTTGTAACCAGTTTCCTGCAAACAGTGAATATCAAATAGCCCTGGCTCAATCTTATCTACTATTGCACCGCATCCATGATGCGCAAAAAATACTGGAACGCACCTTGGCCGCGTCGCCCAACGACACGGCGGCTAAAGAACTGCTTAACAAAACATTTGTGTTGCCGGCGCCATTGGAACTTGATGTGGTATCTGGGTTTTCACAAGTAAATGGCCTGGGCAACTTCAGTATCCGAACCGTTCAACTGGCTGCATCGATGGGGGCTAAAACGAGGATGTTTTTGAAATATGACAATTCTTTGGCTTCGGATTTGGCGTCATTCGTCAGGAATAATTTAAAGGCTCAGTCGTTTTCCGGTGGTGTGGCGCGCTTCTGGAACAATAAATTAGCCACGCGCCTGGAGCTTGGTTCACGTTTTTTGCCCGAACAAACCAGGATGTTAACCTTGAGCGGCGAGCAATCTGTGATGCTGCCAAAGGATTATACCTTAAAAACTGGGGGCTTTTTCGCGACCAGCAAACAAGTGCCCGACGAGTGGATGGCATTTTTAGGATTAAGGATTCCTGTCACCTCTTTTTATGCCGTTGAGCCGCACTTTTTCTATTCCAAAACATTCAATTTCCAAACGCCGGATAAACGGTTAATGATTGTAAACCAATTCAGAACTTCAAAAGGTTATGAGTTTGGTTTAGGCGGCGTGTTTGGGATTACCGGTATACGAAATGAGTTGAATCAAAATCGCCTGGCTGGCGGGTTTGTCAACATCCTTGCGCCGTTCAGTAAATGGGTTTGGGCCACCATCAATATCCGTTATGAAAACGGCCCGTTTGATGAATTATTAACCGTTGCCGGCGGTCTCAAAATCCGATTCGAAAACTAAAATCAGCCAATAAAAAAGATGGAAAATTCACTACTGCGACCTATCGTAGGGGCCAACCCTATGCTCGTTTCTGCCGAGCCAACAACTTTGGTGGTTGATCATACTACCTCGGTTACCAATCAAAAAATGGCTGATTCGCCCAAACCCACGATGTATATCATCATCCTGGCAACCTGGCTTGCCTCCGTGGTGTGGTTTCAGCCGAGGCTGTTGCAACTGCTCGATATGGCAGACAACCTAACCGGCAAAGTGGCATTGGGAATATTTATTGTGTTCATCAATTTTGCATGGCTGTATGGCATTTATAACCTGGGCGTAGTAGCATTTGCGGCGTGGTATCAATGGTTTGGTAAAAAGAAAAACCCAATTGGAACGCTGTCAGAAACAGCCAGGCGTACCACCAAACAACCGCCCGTCGCTATTTTGTATACGACCTGCAATGATTTTGTGGAAGCAAGCGTCGTGAGTTGTGTTGAACAGGATTATAAAAACTTTAAGGTGTACATATTGGACGACTCGTCGCAAGAGGCATTTAAACAGGAGGTCGATCAATTTGCTGCCCGATATCCCGAACTGGTACAGGTTGTTCGTCGCCCCGACCGCAAAGATTTCAAAGCAGGAAACATGAATTACGCCCTGGAGCATGTAGTTACCCTAGAAAAATACTTTGCCGTAGCCGATGCGGATGAAATTCTGCCACCCGATTTTTTGACAAAAACAGTGGAAGTGCTTGAGAACGACTCCACTTGCGGATTCGTACAGGCCAACCACCGTTCGAACCCCAACTCAGATTCGCCACTTGCCAAATCGTTGGGCGTAGGGGTGGATATTCACTGGCAATGGTATCAACCGCTTCGCAATGAATACGGATTTGTCATGTTTTTAGGGCATGGCGCGCTGTTGCGCCGCGATGTATGGGCCAAAATAGGCGGGTTCCCCGGTATTGTCAGTGAGGATCTGGGTTTTGCCATACATGCCAGGGAATTAGGCTATCGCGGGCGATTTTTGGAAGAAGTGATTTGCTACGAAGATTTTCCGGATTCAGTCAGGGCATTTCGCATCCGTCATATGAAATGGACCCGAGGAACCTCCGAGTTTTTGAAGAAAAAAATGGCCTGGCTGATCAAATCCAGGAACATTAGTTGGCCGGAGAAATTAGACATTCTATTTCCGACGCTCAACCTCCCGCTCACACTGTTGTATCTGTTGTTTATGTTGAATGCTAATTTGGTATTGCCATATTTGTTTGGGCAAACGCAAGATGTAACTTTTGTATTAGGCAATCAGGAAATGACCATACCCATAGTGGTGCTGGATCCCGATTTTCAGGTTATTTACGGTTGGGATTTTTACCTGATTACGTTGCTCACGTTTTTCTCGCCGGTGTTATCCTTCATATTGGCAATGGCCCGTCAACCACTTAAGTTGTACCGCTTTTTGAGTCACAGCACGGTGATGTATGCCGCCTTGACGCCGCTTTCCAGCGTTGGAGTGCTTGCCTACATGATTTCTGGTAAGGCGACGTTTATAGTTACGGGCGACAAAAAACAAGCCGACGACCAACCGCAACGGGCATACGCCACTTGGTCGGGTCGTATGCGCAACCAAGTGCAGCAATTGTTGCACAAGAGTCATCCGGACACAGGAATTGTCCAGGTTATTGAGGTGGCATTCGGTGTGTTATTTGGGATTGCGGCTATTTACATGTTTCAAATATCATTTATTGGTTTGTGCCTGGCTTTTCTCATGATGCCTTTGATGCATCATTTAAAATGGGAGCACAAACTGGTTCGGGTACTTGCTTATGTGCCGTTTGCACTGATTTTATTGGGCGTTGCTTTGTCGGGGCTTAGTGTTTTTGGCATGAAGGCAGTGTTTTTTGGGTATGGGTTTCATTTTTAACCGCCGCTTTTTAAAAACGCGATCAGTCCATTGAAGTAATTTTCCTGGTCGTCCCACATGCTCATGTGGCTACCGTTGGGGCAAAGCAGGAATTTTCCGTTGGGCGCAGTTTTGGCGATCCATTCCATGGCAGCGGGATCCATCGTGTCGTGGGTACCGCCGATCGAAAGCACAGGTACTTTGATTTTGGGGATATCTGCTTTGCGGTCCCAGAATTCCAGGCGGCCTGAGGCGCCGAATTCGCTGGGGCCCTGCATGAGCACGTAAATGTCGGGATTGACGTGGTTGAGGCCGCGTTTAACGGGGTCGGGCCATTGTGCCTGTGGCATGCGGCAGATATGTTTTTCGTAGTGGTGCGGGATGAGTAATTCCATGTATTTGGGGTTGGCGTAGTCTTTCCTGGCTTCGATGGCCCAAATGGAATCGGGTACACCGGCGGGCATTTGTTTAGCCAGCACGTTTTTGGCGTACAGGTTGTACTCCGGAATGCTCATCACCATATTACTGATGATCAGGCCTTTGAGGTTCTCCTGGTATTTGAGGGCGTATTCCGTGGCGAGGATACCGCCCCAGGAGTGGCCAAGCAAATAGAAGTTGTCTTTATTCAGGCCGAGAGCCTTGCGCACTTGTTCCACTTCTTCCACGAAACGCTCGGTTGTCCACAAGCTGGAATCCTTGGGCTGATCGGAATAAAACGAGCCGAGCTGGTCGTAGTAATAATATTCGATGCCTTCGGCGGGCAGGTAGCTGTCGAAGCATTCGAAGTACTCGTGGGTGCATGCCGGGCCACCGTGTAGCAGCAAGAGTTTGATTTTCGGGTTGTTTCCTACTTTTTTAGTCCATACGTTGAATTTTCCTTTGGGGGTTTCGATTTCGATCATCCGCACGCCACCTGTTTTGACGCCGGTTGTTGAATCATTATGGTAATCTGTCAGGCTTGGGTCGGAGGGTTGTTGGGTGCAGGAGAGGAAAATAGCAAGGGTAAAGAGTAACGTTCTCATGGTGGAAGATTTTTGTAAATTGGAGGAACTTATGGGTAAAGGGCTTTGACTTTTTTTGACAACCAAAGCCATTCGGCTGCTAATTTTTTGTCATTGAGCCTTTTTGAAAGGGTATCGGCTCTTGTTTTATCACCTGGAATTGAAGCAAACAACTGAAACAACATATTGAGAAAATCAAGGTTCATACGGTGCTGGTTTTCTGAAAGTAGTTTAGGGGATGTGCGACTTAAGAACATTTTGAACGCATCGAGCTTGAAGGAAAACAAATCAGATTGTAATTCAAACAACGCCTTCAATTCAATACGGCGGCACCATAATAATAAATCCAGGTGCTGAAACGAATCAGGCAATATTGACAGGCATTGATCGAATTCACCGATGGAAAAATAGTATTGGGCTTTCATGAGTTTGTAAACTTCTTTGGCATTCTGGTCGCCGAACAAGCGGTCTTTATAGGTTTCAATAAACTCATTTGCCCATTCTATTTTGTTAATCTTAAGGGCATTGTCAACTATGCCCAAATAACGGCTCCAACTTAATTTGCCTTCGTACAACAAAAGACCTTGTTCCAAATTTAAGAGATGAATTTCATGCAAAGTGTGGTGAATTTCCAGGTTTCTACGGTCTTGATGGGCCAAGAGTACAGCAAAGTTTCTCAGGTGTGTGTACATTTCTTGCACAGCTTCCCGGTCCATTTCTTTTTCATGTTTTTTGAGGACTTCAAACAACGCGTTAATCTCCGGCATTTCTAAAAAGCCGCGTTTAAGTCCTTTGAATATCTGGTAATTGATGCTCAGTTGAGGTGAAGCGTCCAGGCATCGTTGAGGTACTTCAAGGGTATTGATATGTTCCTGGATAAAATCTGGAATATGGAGTTTAGCCAACACCAATTGAAGTAAATACCGACTTAACAGCGCCACCCGACGGATATAATAATACGTTTCGGTGGCATGTAACACGTTGGGAATATTCAGATCATCTTTTTGGCTGTTAAAAATACTCTCCACATAATGAACCGAAGTCTCAAACTGGAATTGGTTAAAAAAGTACTTGACGTCGCGGTATGGATAGTTCTGTTGATACAGGCGGATTCGTTCCATCAGGTTTTTATGGCGGTTGTTTAGTCCACGTAGCCTTACTTCTTCCGCAAAATCCATTTGCCTTTGGAATTCATTTTCCGGCCTGAAATACCGTTGGGTAATCAAAAATGCCCGCACCACTTTTTGGGCGTCCACCATAATTTTATCAAGTTTCCCATCAACAAAAGCTTGATCTCCAAATATTTGCTTATAAAATTCATGTTTATCCAGGTGGAAATCCGGCTCATGGAGGGGCAGTTCAACACAAAGAGAAAGTAGGGGAACGATGTGTTTTTTGCTTCGACTTGAATTAAAATAATTCAGGGAGGCAAAACCAAGCAGGTGTGACTTCTCCTCCGGACTTAAAGTTTTGATCAGTTCAATCAATTGACTTTGTTCCATTTTCGACCAGGAGAATTTTTGCTTAAAAGTGTTACTGAATTTCGAAGGCCAAAGAAAAACCTTTGCCGCTAATGTACTTGCAGAATTTTGAGATTATTCATTTGTGCCGTATTTTTTACCGGTATTCAGGTAAATTGCAGCGTCAAGGATGAAGTTATTCCCTTAGTAATGCAAGAAGTAAATTCATAATTAAACGAAAATCATCATGAAAAAAAGTTTGTTAATCACCAGTTTATTTACACTTGGAGCTTTGTTCTATTTGTCGGCAGCTCCTGTTTTATTAAACGCGGCGCCGGCTTCGATTTTAGTTGCTTCTTCCTCGATTTGCGATGCGCCTGCACCCGACAGTTTTCGGGTAACAGCGCGCGGCGCTGACTTTATTTCGTTGGCATGGGAACCTGTGGCTACGGGGATTACTTATTATTTGGAAGTGTACATCCGGGATGAGCCATCCGATCCTTGGGAGCAGGTGGGTGTGTATGACCAAATTTCGGCGCCCATTTTTACCGTGAATGGGGTAGATTTTAATGCCGAATGCCGTTGCGAATTATTTTCAAGGTGTGAAACAGGTATTTTGGGGTTGACCTCGGCGTCGCTGTTGGATAAAATAATTTTGGATTTGGTGGTTGGGGGATTCTCGCCACCAAATCCTCTTTCATTGCAAGAATGCGTGGATATTCCTTTGGAAGATTATAGCTGGCTTGGATTTAAAGTCAACCGGTTAGACGGTAATTCAAATGAGCAGAATTTGTTTGAAGTTAAGGTGAAGCCACCTCAGGGAGGTGCCGATTTGCATCACATCGAAGTATGGAGGTTATATAATACAAATGTAGTAGCAACTAATTCAGATGGAGAATATCCACCACCGAGTATGCGTGGCCCAAACCCAGTCCCAATTAAAACAATAATTCCGGACATTGAATTGGGTGCAATTCAATTTGCACTTAATTATGAAGATCAAAAAGTCAATTTGTGTCGATCAAATAGCCCATTATGGAGTTCATTTTATAACTTCACATTGCTTGGAGTAAAATCGTTAAATACAAATGGAAATGGAGTTGGGTTTATTATTCCTTCTCAATCAGGCAAAATTCATTTTAATAATCCAATAGCCGACCACCTAATAATTAAGAATAATGGATTTTTAAAAAAAGGTGAACTAGTAGAATTTTCAATTATAGACTTGAATGGAACCGCTGTTAATACTTGGATTGAAAGTAGTGCTGTTCAATATTTTGAGTTCAATACTTCTCATTTACGTAATGGGATATATGTGATGAAATTGAAATCAAAAGATGGTATTCAAAGTTTTAAACTCTTAAAACTGCAATTTTAAAATGAAACACCTTTTAATTGTACTTTGGATACTTGGAATGCCAATATTCGCTTTATGCCAACCTTCAATAGTATGGCAACAAACCTTCGGCGGCACTGGCTATGATCAAGGAAGAGATATCGCAATAACGTCAGACGGTGGTTTTGCATTTCTGGGGCACACGGAGTCGAATAACGGAGACATAGATGTGTTTCACGGCGTTGTGGATTATTGGGTTGCTACGTTTAATGTTTTGGGAGAACTTAAATGGAGTCATACTTATGGAGGGAGTAGTCATGATTGGCCGGTTGATTTTGCTTCGACATTGGAAGGCGGTTTTGTTGTCGTTGGCTATACTTCATCTGTTGACGGGGATGTCACAGGTTTTCATGGAGAAAAAGATGGGTGGGTAATTAAAATTGACCAATTAGGAAATATTGAATGGCAAAAAGCAATTGGAGGAAGCGGTTGGGATGAAATATGGTGTGTAAACCAAACCACGGACGGCGGATATATTGTAGGAGGGCGAACAACTTCGATTGACGGAGATCTTGCTGGACTGTCTCCCAAGGGTTATCTTGATTTTTGGATTTTGAAATTGAGTTCGACAGGGCAAATTGAATGGCAAAAAAGATTAGGTGGGAGTTATGAAGAAACAGTCAGAGCAATTAAGCAAACTTATGATGGTGGGTTTATCGCAGTTGGATATACCTTATCAAATAATGGTGACGTAAGTGGCAACCATGGGAATTCAGATATTTGGTTAGTTAAATTACGTTCAAATGGTGAAGTGGATTGGGCAAAAACGTTTGGTGGGAGTTATGCAGAAACAGCACACGATATCGAAGAAACTGAAGATGCATTTTTTATGTGCGGCGTTGCAGGTTCAGTGGATGGTGATTTAACTCTTAATCAAGGCTCCGGAGATGCATGGATATTGAAAACCGACAAATCTGGAAATATTTTATGGCAAACTACCATCGGAGGATCAGTCTCCGACTACGCCTTCGACGGCTTCCCAACTCCCGATGGCGGCTATATTTTCACCGGCGCCACCAAATCCAACGACGGCGACGTCCAGGATTTTAAAGGTGTACAAGACATCCTGGTAGGCCGCCTGAAAAACGACGGCACACTGCTCTGGCTCAAAACCCTCGGTGGCTCCGATGGCGATGCTGCCTACGCCATCGATCAAACACCCGACGGCGGCCTCATCATCGGTGGCAACACCTGGTCGAC
>JAEUUR010000205.1 GCA_016787465.1 Saprospiraceae bacterium
TGGGCGATACAAGCTTCTTTGGGAGGCAACACAACATTTTGGTGACGCTGACAACCGATACCGTCTGAAACAGTTACGGAATATCCGCCTGGAGCCAGGTTTTCCAATGGATTGTTTACTGCACCGGTATTCCACACAAAATCAACAGGTTGCGGGATGTTGTTATCAGGTAATACCAACAAAGTACCATTGCTATTGTCGCAAGCAGGGGTGTCGATCACAGAAATCCCGAAGTGTAAATATGGCTCCAGGACGATGGTATCATTAAACACACAATTAGTCGTTTGATCCTTCATGTAAAGTTTATACACGCCGGGAATCAAGTTGGTTTGAGCCGTCTGGTTGTTGATACCGTTCCCGTTTGGAAATGTCCAACTGACGTTTAGCGGGTGTGAACTGCTTACGGATATGGAGGCATCGTTTCCGGCGCAACTTTCCTGCTGAACGGAAACGACAGGATGGTCGGGCGCGGGAACATGGATTGTCGATCTGACTATACAACCGTTTTTTAGCACCTCAAATTGACGCAGACCTTGCCTGACATTGGTTCTGATGAAGGGATTATTATTATAGGTTACATAATTTCCTTCGTCCGTAAATCTGAATTGATAGGGTGGAGGAGCGCTCATTTCCAGCGTTAATTTTCCATCATACGGACTGAAGCATTCTGTTACGGGTTCAATGGTGGTGGAAACGATGTCTAAGGCATTGGGGGAAATAGTAATCAATGCGGAGTCTGAAATCATCAGGTCGCCGAACCTCAAATGGACATGGTACCAGCCGGTCATGGCGGTTTGTACATTGGTCAGCGTAGGATTTGCATCATTGGAAATGAAGTTATTCGGACCGGTCCATTGAACCTCATCGGGGATCTTCCAGTTGGGCGTCATGCCGTATTGTAACACCATATCGCTGCCGGAACAATAGGGGTTGTTGTTTTCCAGAATAACAGTTGTATAGTTGCAATTGGAAGGGATGGCGATATACTGACTTGTCCGACTGGTGCATCCATTGGCATCGGTAAGGGTCAAGTAATAGGATCCGCTTTGGCCGGCGATTGGATTGTCCCAGATCAAATCTGGCCAGTTCGATTGTGCGCCACCAGGGCCCGACCAGGCGTATTTGTAGGGAGGTGTACCTGGTTTATCTATCCAGGATTTGATTACCAGGGTATCCTGGGAGCAGATCGGCAGAAATACGGAGGTTTTAGCCACCGGATTAGGCATGACCTCGATGATGAATAAACTGGAATCTTGGCAGCCGTCTGAAGAAACGGCAAACAGTTTGTACTCGGCTGTTCCGGAAGTCGAACTGCAATAGAAATTCGGATTTTCTTCGAATTGAATTGATTGGTATATCCCTTGTCCTTTCCAGTAGAAATGGTAGTCGGTTCCAGAAGTAGAATTGATCTGGCTGTTCAACTCAATTCTTGAAAAGTTGCAAACGCTTTGCTGGCCGGAAATGGCGGTTTGGAGCGTGTTTGCAGCGACATTACCCGTATACACTTGTTCGGCTCCCAGGGCATCCGTCACGGTCACGGAAACAGGACCGGCGCATAAGTTGCCGGCACTGGAATTCGTACTGCCATTCGACCAGACATAACTCAAGGGCTCTGTCAATACGCCACTTTGATAAAAGTTTGCCACGCCGGAACAAAGATCATTGCAGTCCGATTTTTCTTCCAGAATGCCGGCGCATGGCGACAAGTTAATCGACACTGTTGCGATGTGCTGAGCGTTACAACCGCTTGTGTCGGTGGCTGAATATCTGAAATGATCTGGGCCGCACCATCCTGGCTCGGGGGTGTAGGAGCCGGAGCCGTCCTCATTCAGGGTTACCGTGCCGTGTAAAGGATGCTGTATAATTGAATAGTTCTGGGCAAAAGGATGGTCGTTTATGCTCAAATCAAAAACGCCTCCGGTAGCGTTCAATAACAACGTATCGTTGCCAAGCGTAACCGTATCTCCCCAAACGCTCGGTAGTCCAGGATAGACATAACGCACAGAAGCAAAAGCTACGCAACCCTTCGCATCGGTCACTTGAAGCCATAAACAAGTATCAACAAGCGTTGAGGTCGGATAATTGAGATACGTATCCTTGTTGGGTTCTCCATTAAACCATAAGTAATGGTATGGTTCGGTGCCATTCGAAACATAGCCAAATAGTGGGATGCACGGAAAGTCAATGCAAATGCCAATACTGATACGGGCTTCAATGGTGCATGGGTCGGAGTTGTTTTGTGCTTTTAACCAGGAAGAGGCACACAACAAAGCAAGTATAACGGACGTGGTGCGCATGATGGTTTCGTAGTTTGTGATTATTCAAAAATAGCTTGCTAGTGCCAAAGGCACTAGCAAGAAAAGCGGAGAATTAACCCCGTCTAGCCAACTTACTATTCTTAAACCCATACCCAAAATAAATCGCCAAGCCGGCTACCAACCAAATGAAAAATCCAGCCCAGCTTTTGGCCGGTATCTGTGCCATCATGTAGAAACAAGACACGAGGCCCAAAATCGGGATCAGGGATAAATTGTGCTTTACAGTCAGGAATGCCAACGCCAAACAGGTCAATACAAACAGCCACATGGGTATTTTATGCTTGAATAAATGCCATCCGGATTCATATTTAATCTCGTCCGAAACAGGCAGGCTGTTTACTACCTGCGCGTATTTGTCGCCATCCAAACCTTCCAGGTAGGCAGCTACCACATTGCCTGCTCCGGCAAAACCGGCGCTGTCCTGGCGAGCCAAAAATGTTTGAATATCAGCCACTTGTGCGTCATTTACCTGGTGCAATAAATCTTCCACGCCATACATTTCACGCTCGTTGGTGAGCCATGCCATGGCTGCTTCTTTTTGCTGGGTAAACATATATGCAGCGCCTGCTACTAACATCAATGGGTAAATGAATTTCGCATTGATGTACGGCGTTCGGAATTTACCACGTGGCGCATTGGGAGTCACCTGCATTTTTAACACACCGCCGCATACCAGCACGAAGGCGAACAGGGTACCCATGCTGCAGAGATCAAGTACGGTATCGGAGGGGATAAAAAGCATCGGAACTACCACAAAAAATCCGGTGATAATAGTCGCAAACGTCGGCGTGCGATACTTCGGATGAATGTAGGAAAAACGTTTGGGCAACAGACCATCGCGGCTCATTGTCATCCAGATACGTGGTTGGCCCAATTGAAACACCAAAAATACGCCGGCCATGGCCACCACGGCGCTCACTGCTATGATACCGGAGAACCATTTGAGGTTGATCTTTTCAAATACAAATGCCAATGGGTCATTTACATTCAGGTCTTTATAACTCACAATGCCTGTAAGCACCAGTGCAATCAAAATATACAGAACGGTACAAATTACAATGGCATACACCATTGCACGTGGCAGGTCGCGTTGCGGGTTTTTGCATTCCTCCGCGGTAGTCGACAAAGCATCAAAACCAATGTAAGCAAAGAATACCGACGATACGCCCGCCATTACACCCCCAAAGCCGTTGGGTACGAACGGATGCCAGTTGTCGACGTTCACATAACCGACGCCTACCACGATTACTGCCAGCACCACCAACAGTTTTAACAGCACCATCGCATTGCCTGCGTTTTTGGACTCTTTGATACCAATATACACCAAGGCTGTAATCAAAATTGACATGATGATAGCCGGAATATCCAGAATCATGCGCAAACCGCCGAGATTGGGCGCCGAATTCCAGGCGCTGTAATTTTCCAATTGGGACTGGGAAAGATCGCTCATATTGGCGCCGCCTTTCAGCAATGCAGCAGCGCTTTCAAAGCCGTTCCGGGCTGATACATAATCGGTGGTTGCCCAACTGGGAATGTGCCAGCCGGCACTTTCACACAGACTGGTAAAATACCCCGACCATGATACCGCCACCGTGATGTTACCCACAGCATATTCCATCACCAAAGCCCATCCGATGATCCAGGCAATCAACTCGCCGAAAGCAACATAGGAATAGGTATACGCACTGCCCGATACAGGCAACAGCGATGCAAATTCAGCATAGGCAAATGCGGCAAATCCGCAAGCAACTGCGGTAAAAACAAACAATAACACCACGGCCGGCCCGCCATTGTAACTGGCCGAACCAATCGTGCTGAATATACCGGCGCCGATAATGGCGGCAATACCTAACGAGGTCAGGTCGCGTACGCCCAGGTTTTTTTCCAAACCTCCTGAACCGTGAATTTCCTCCTGCTGCGCTGTGGAAATAGCGTCGTTAATTGATTTTTTTCGAAACAGATTGGTCAAAAAGGACATAGAGTGTTTTCAGTTATGTGTGATAATTGTTGTTTTGGCAAATGACAGGGTTTAGCGAATTTCTTGTTCCCAAAGAAGTTCCGCTACCCGTTGAACACCTGCCGCTACATACCGCCGGTAGGTGCTGAATGACATGTTTAAAAAATCGGCGGTTTTTTCCTGACTTCCCACCGGGTTGATAAAACTGCGGTAAAGTACGCGATGATATTTACCATCAATGGGGGAATCCTCAATTTCTTTGATGATTTCTAAAATTTTTTCTTTCAGAAAGGCAATTCGGTCGCTATCGGTGGCGTCCGAAGCTGTATGCGAAACCACTATTTTACTTTTTGTCAAAGGGTTTTGGTTCAGTTGGGTGCTGTTGTGGAAATGTTTCAAGGCTTCGCCAACTTGTTCGTGAAATTCGGCCTCATTCAAGACCTGGATTTGTACCGCCTTGCTTTGGCTTTCCGGTTCTATGAATCCACCGGTTTCCCGTTTCCCGATCAAATCGAGCCAAACCAGCGGCGGCCGCACCCTCCAATCGTGCATGTAAAATCCGAAAGGAACGCCATTGACCAAAAAGTCCAGATCAGGAAGGTGATGTAAGTCGCCGTAATTAAGCACGGGTTTCCAGAATTCTGGCTGCACCACGTTTAAAAAACTGATGGCCAAACCGGGCGTAAAATAATATTGAACAATCGTCAGAAAAATGCTGCTTTGGAGCGCGGAAACTTGCTGGTGGGTATCCTTCGCCATCCACATCCTGAAAATGGCAGAATGTTCGCCTTGCCGCAGGTTAAGGGTTTTGTATAGGTAATCAATCAGTTTGCGCGCAGCTACGTCCCCATCTACTTTTTCCGGGCTTAGTTCGTGACCGTTAATCTTTAGCACCATCGCATTGGCTTGCTTGCGCCCATCGCGCCACACCCAGAGCTGGGCAGCCGGGTGGTTCGCCCAGTAGTCAAAAACAGCCAGGCCTTCGTTACCTTCCAGGTGCTGTACCATTTCCCGCAACACCGGGATATCCGATGCATTCGCCATATCCACCCAAAAACTGCCTGTTTCCTGCCATTCAAAAAAGGGTTTGACCACCGGGTTGGTGCGGTGCAGGTAAATCAAATCGAACAAAACCTTGCGCTGTTGTTCCCCGCCGGCTTCTTTTAGTTTGCGATGATAGTATTGCCTGCTTCGTGTATGCAGTTCGTTGTTCCAATCCGGGTGCCGCCATTTTAGATCGGCGCACAAGGCTTCGCGTGCGATGTCGTGCGGGTAAATGCCTTCTTTGCCAATTGAAATGAAAGACAAGCCGCACATCCAGTTGAATAATTCGCTGGCATCTTCCAATCCCATGACCTCGGCAAGCAGCGATTCGGTAAGCAGGTTAACGATGGCGCATACTTCCAACGCAGCTCGGTGCATCGGGCTGGGAACTTGACGCACAAACAATTGCATGAGCGTTCGCACCACGTCGGGCGATTCGTCGGGACTAAAATGTTTGTCGGGAAATTGTTCGTAGATGTCGGCAACCACAGAGAGGGCAAGCGGGTGCCCATGGGTAAAATCAAGGATTGGCTGGATTTTGTCTTCCGGAATATTCCGCCTTCGCAGATAAGCTTCGGATTCTGAGGGGGAGAAACTGCGCAAATGAAGGGCGCGCATCAAAAGTTTCCAGCCTGCATCACTCAGCCAGGAAACTGAAGGGGCATTTCGTCCGCAAATAACTGTTAGGAAACTGGCCGGCAAATTGGGTAGAAAATCGGTGCGAACCCAGTCATCGATGGGGCTTATTTTTTCGTAAGTATCAATAAAAAGTACAGTTCGTCCCTTCAATTGTTTGGCGGCTTCAAACACGTCCTGTCCGGCATGGATATTTTTCCCCAATTTTAGTCGGAACGATTCTAAAAAGGCGGCGGGATGGGCTTCTACTTCGCGCGCATCGAGCGTAAAAAAATTGGTTTTGTGTTCAGCACATAATTCCGCCAAATGTTTAATAAGGGTGGTTTTTCCTTCTCCACCGGCGCCGTAGATATACAGCAACACGAATTCCAGCGAAGGCGCCGTTAATTGACTTTGAAAAAGTTCAATTTCCTTTTCCCTGCCGACGAATGAACGCCGGCGGGCTGCAGAGAGCAGTTCGGCAATGGAAGCCATAAAGACAGAGCTTTCGTTTAGAAATTCGGTTTTCTGGCTGCAAAGTACCTTGTTTTAATGAAAAATTGATTTCAAAAAATGTATTTCCATACAAACTTGCATCATTTCTGAGAAGGGTCGTACTTTGTACTTTGAACGGCTTTTAACTTCAACTCCCAAACCTTTCTTCACCAAATTTAAAATAGCCCTTTCTTTTCATGTTACCCAATCGATTTTCGCTGCTGCTTCTCTGCGGCTTGCTGCTGTTAGTGTTTATCCTCCTTTCCTGTAAATGGCTCGGCAAGAAAGACAAACCTGCTGTCTCCATTAAAAACAACCCAAACCAAACTATGCCGATTCCAACCCTGCCTATTACCGGCGATTACGCCGATGAGTGGAAAATTGTTGACAGCCTTGAACAACAAGGTCTCTTCAAATCTGCCCTTGAAAAAGTAGAATCGATTCAAAAGAGAGCCTCCGGTGATAAAAACAGCCAACAAACGGTCAAATGCCTCATTTTTATTGGGAAATACACTGCCCAAATGGAGGAAGACGGCTTGGCAAAGGCCATTCAGACTTTCGAAAAAGAAGCTGCCGGCGCACGACAACCGGAACGATCCCTGATGCAAAGCCTGTTAGGGCAGTTGTATGCCACCTACCTTCAAAACAACAGTTGGCAATTGAGGAGCCGCACTCCCATTCCTGATGGCGAAGGCGGCGACATTTTGACCTGGTCGGCAGCGCAGATTGAAAAACAGGCGCTTGAACTTTATTCGACATCCTTGAAGGAAGAAGCGCTGCTCAGCACGGTTCCGCTTTCGGAGTTTAAGGATGTATTGCAGCCAACCCAGCATGACTCCGTCATGGGACAACCCTTGTGGAGCAACCTCTTCGAATTGCTCGCTCAACGTGCCATCACCCACTTCAGCAACGAACGCAGTTATTTGTCCGAGCCGGCGTATGCTTTTGTACTCAACCAGCCTGAAGCTTTTACAGATTGGGAAACATTCAAAAACACAGCCTTCGAAACCAAGGATACAGATTCCGGGAAATGGCGCGCTATTCAACTGTTCCAGCGATTGTACAAACTTATCAAAATTAATCCCAACGGTGATCAGACGGTTGCCAAAGCGCGCTTGTTCGATCTGGAGTTAAAACGGTTGAATTTTGTTTTTACAAATTCAGTGCTTGAAAATCAGAACGACCTGTACCGCAGCGCATTGGAAAAGTTGAAAATTCAGTCAGAAAACCACCCTTCAAATCCTGAAATCGTGTTTTACCTGGCTGATCATGTATTC